>NZ_BTPU01000031.1:0-143177 GCF_036985595.1 Vallitalea maricola
CAAGAGTGAAGTAATAAATATTGAATCAATTCTTGTGAACCCAAGCTACGGATTGGAAGAAATCAAGAGCGAAGTAATAAATATTGAATCAACTCTTGTGAACCCAAGCTACGGATTAGAGGAAATCAAGAGTGAGATAATAAATATTGAATCAAAACTATTTAGCGAAACATTTGGTTTAGCTGAAATAAAGGTTGAGGTATTTAATATTGAGAATATTGTAAGTGAAATGCGAGTCTCAATAGCAAGTCCTACTTTTGGTCTAGTAGAGATAAAATCAGAAATTAGAAATATTGAATCATTGCTTATTGAAGTATTAACAAGATTACCATAATAAAGTATTATTAAAAGCGGCATATCCAAAAGTTATGCAAAGATATTTCATCAAAATATATACGGTATGTCGCTTTACTTTTTAATGTAGAATATTGAATGCAGGCTGACTCTGTGAACCACATATTTAGGATAGTAATTAAATTCAGACTCCAATCACAGTATCAACCTCTAAGCATATAAAATCGTGCCCTTTGAGATACAAAGGTTTTTAATGATAGTGTAAATATTCTACACTATCATAATTATAGATAGGGTACATATATTATAATAAATAAACTATTATAAAAGGACTGATTATATGGCAACTCCATTTGGATGTATACAAGAAGGGATTCAAATAGCTGGTGCACCAACAGATATGTATTATATTGATTTAGTATCAGGCTCAGAAACATTAATAGGTGCGTTAACTCCAAGTGCAACATATAATGCCATTGGTTTTAGTGTAGTAGATAATTATATTTATGGATATGATCAAACTAATAATCGAGTTGTAAGGATATCATCAGATGCAACTGTTGATCTTTTACCAGCTGTTCCCAATCTTCCCATTGCGAATTATTTTGTTGGAGATGTGGACTTAAACGGATATCTATATCTTTATTTTCCTAACGCAAATCGATTTTACGTTGTTGATGTTAACCCAGCGCGCTCCACTTATTTACAGCTTGTAGATCCTGCAAACAATTTTCAACTCCAAACCAGTAACTTTGGTGTAGCAATTGCCCCAAGACTTATATACGACTGGTCATTTAACCCTACTGATGGTCAATTGTATGCTGTAATAACAAATGATGGTGTTGTTCGTATTAACCCAATTACTGGTGCTAGTACGGTCTTAATAACAGCAGGATTACCAGCTTCTGAATATGGTGCTTTATTTTATGATGTTCAAGGAAATCTTTATGCCATAGATAATTTTACTGGTCTTGTTTACAAAATTACAACAACCGCAACTACAGCAACCGCAACACTATTTAGTACAGCTACTCCATCTAGTAATAATGATGGTGCACGTTGTCCATTGGCACAATTGGATTTAATGAGTGTTGTTAAATCAGTGGATATTACAAGCGCAGTTTTAGGCGATACATTAACTTATACCATCGTTATAACAAATAATTCAACAACTACAAGCACAACCAATGTAGTTTTTACTGACCCAATACCAAATGGAACAACCTATGTACCTGGAAGTGCCACCGTAAATGGTTTCCCAGCAGTAGGAACCCCCGCTACTGGTATTACAATTGGTGCGCTTGCACCGGGTGCCAGTGCAACAGTTCAATTTCAAGTGGATATCAGCGATACTACTTTGCCTTATCCTAATCCAATTCCTAATACAGCAACTGTAACCTATAACGAAGGCTTACCGATTGACAGTAATACAGTATATACACGGGTTATATTTCCAGAAAGAGGCATAAGCTTTATTTAATCTTAATTTAAAGAGTTACTTAAGCAAATATATGTTTGAGGAGCCTCTTATTTATTAGAATAATTCTAAATTAATTTATTATGAAAGGATTGATTATATGGCAGTACCATTTGGGTGTACTCAATTTGCTTATCAAGTAGCATTTTTACCAGCTGATTTATATCAGATAGATCTAGTCACAGGTAGTCCGACTTTAATAGGTACAATAACCCCAAACTCAAGTTATAACGCAATAGGTTTTAATGTTCTTGATAATTATATTTATGGATATGATATTACCAACAACACTATTATAAGACTATCAGCAGATGCGACTGCTGATAATTTGGGAACTGTTCCAAATCTTCCTGCTCAAGCTTACAATGTTGGAGACGTAGATTTAAATGGATATTTATATCTTTTTAGACAAAATACAAATCGATTTTATGTAATAGATCTCGACCCAAACCGTTCAACTTATTTACAACTTGTTGACCCAGCAAATAATTTCCAATTGCAGACCAGCAACTTTGGTGTAGCAATTACGACTCAGAATATAGCTGACTGGGCATTTAATCCTGTTGATGGTCAATTATATGCAGTAACTGCAGCAGGGCAAGTTATCAGAATAAACCCTATTACTGGAGCAGTAACTTCATTAATAACTGCAGGTCTTCCGGCAGCAAATTATGGTGCGGTTTTCTTTGATATACAGGGCAATTTTTACGCAATAAATAATACAAATGGCAATATATATAAAATCACGACAACAGCAACAACAGCAACAGCAACACTATTTTCTACAACAGTAATATCTACAAGTAATGATGGTGCAAGATGTGCTCTTGCACAGCTTGATTTAATGAGTGTAGTAAAATCAGTTGATTTAACAGAAGCGGTACTTGGCAATATATTGACCTATACAATTGTGGTAACTAATAATTCAACAACAACAAGCACAACCAATGTAGTTCTTACTGATCCAATACCAAATGGAACAACTTATGTACCTGGAAGTGCCACCGTAAATGGTTTCCCAGCAGTAGGAACCCCCGCTACTGGTATTACAATTGGTGCGCTTGCACCGGGTGCCAGTACAACAGTTCAATTTCAAGTGGATATCAGCGATACTACTTTGCCTTATCCTAATCCAATTCCTAATACAGCAACTGTAACCTATAACGAAGGACTACCGATTCAAAGCAATACGGTATATACACGGGTTATATTTCCCGAAAGAGGCATAAGCTTTATTTAATCTTAATTTAAAGAGTTCCTTAAGCAAATATATGTTTGAGGAGCCTCTTATTTATTAGAATAATTCTAAATTAATTTGTTATGAAAGGATTGATTATATGGCAGTACCATTTGGGTGTACCCAGCAAGGTATTCAAATAGCCTTCGACCCAACTAATTTTTATACTATTGACTTAGTAACAGGTTCGCAAACATTAGTAGGTCCAATAACTCCCAGCGGAACTTACAATGCAATAGGTTATAATGTATTAGATGATTATATATATGGATATAATATTTCAACAAATCGAATTATCAGGCTTTCTTCTGATGCAACTACCGAAACACTGGCAGTTGTTCCAAATCTTCCTATTATAGATTTCAATACTGGTGATGTTAATTTAAATGGATATTTATATCTTTTTCTACAAAATACAAATCGCTTTTATGTGGTAGATCTCGACCCAGGCCGTTCAACTTATTTACAACTTGTTGACCCAGCAAATAATTTCCAATTGCAGACCAGTAACTTTGGTGTAGCAATTACGACTCAGAATATAGCTGACTGGGCATTTAATCCTGTTGATGGTCAATTATATGCAGTAACTGCAGTAGGGCAAGTTATCAGAATAAACCCTATTACTGGAGCAGTAACTCCATTAATAACTGCAGGTCCGTTGACACCAGCAAATTATGGTGCGAATTTCTTTGACTCACAGGGGAATTTTTATGTAATTAACAACACAACGGGGGAAGTATTTAGAATTACAACTACTGCAACAACAGCAACAGCAATACTATTCAGTAATGCTTCAGCATCAGAATCCAATGATGGTACCAGATGTCCGCTTGCCCAGCTTGATTTAATGAGTGTTGTAAAATCAGTGGATTTAACAGAAGCGGTACTTGGTAATAGAATAACATATACTATTGTAATAACCAATAACTCAACAATAATTTCGACTACAAATGTTGTATTTACTGATCCAATACCAAATGGAACAACTTATGTACCCGGAAGTGCTACTGTAAACGGTTTACCAGCAGTTGGAACACCCGCTACCGGCATTACAATCGGTACGCTTGCACCGGGTGCCAGTGCAACAGTTCAATTCCAAGTGGACATCAGCAATACCACTTTGCCTTATCCAAATCCGATTCCTGATACAGCAACTGTAACCTATAATGAAGGCTTACCGATTGACAGTAATACAGTATATACACGAGTTATTTTTCCTGAAAGAGGAATAAGATTTATTTAATTTTAATTTAAAAAGTTCTTTAAGCCAATATATGTTTGAGGAACCTCTTATTTATAAAATAATTCTTAATTAATTTATTATGAAAGGATTGATTATATGGCAGTACCATTCACATGTTCTCAATTTGCTTATCAAGTAGCATCTATACCAGGTGATTTATATCAGATAGATTTAGTTACAGGTAGTTCAACTTTAATAGGTACAGTAACCCCAAACTCCACTTATAACGCAATAGGTTTTAATGTTCTTGATAATTATATTTATGGATATGATATTACCAACAACACTATTATAAGACTATCAGCAGATGCGACTGCTGATAATTTGGGAGCTGTTCCAAATCTTCCTGCTCAAGTTTACAATGTTGGAGACGTGGACTTAAATGGGTATCTATATCTTTATAGAGCTAACACAAACAGATTTTACGTTGTTGATGTTAACCCAGCGCGCTCCACTTATTTACAGCTTGTAGATCCTGCAAACAATTTTCAGCTCCAAACCAGTAACTTTGGTGTAGCAATTGCCCCAAGAAGTATATTCGACTGGGCATTTAACCCTACTGATGGTCAATTGTATGGTGCAATAACAAATGATGGTGTTGTTCGTATTAACCCAATTACTGGTGCTAGTACTGTCTTAACAACAGCAGGATTACCACTTGGTCAATACGGTGCAGTATTTTATGATGTTCAAGGAAATCTTTATGCCATAAATAATGGTACTGGTGCTGTTTATAAAATTACAACAACCGCAACTACAGCAACAGCAACACTATTTAGTACAGCTACTCCATCTACTAGTAATGATGGTGCACGTTGTGCGTTGGCACAATTGGATTTAATGAGTGTTGTTAAATCAGTGGATATTACAAGCACAGTTTTAGGTGATACATTAACTTATACCATCGTTATAACAAATAATTCAACAACTACAAGCACAACCAATGTAGTTTTTACTGACCCAATACCAAATGGAACAACCTATGTACCCGGAAGTGCTACCGTAAACGGTTTACCAGCAGTTGGAACACCTGATACCGGCATTACAATCGGTACGCTTGCACCGGGTGCCAGTGCAACAGTTCAATTCCAAGTGGATATTAGCAGTACTCAGCTCCCATATCCGAATCCAATTCCAGATACAGCAACTGTAACCTATAACGAAGGGCTACCTATTCAAAGTAATACGGTATATACAGAGGTTACATTTCCTGAAAGAGGCATAAGATTTATTTAGATACCTAATCAAAAAAATGAATTAATTGCTTGCTATTATAAATTAGGGAATATAGATAAAGCCATATATTACAATGATAAAGCATCACAATACCATCCTAATGACCATGCAATATTACACAACAGAATTTTCTAAAGTACTTGTTAAAAGGATAAATGCTAGGGAATAAATCATAGTGCTAGGGGATGATACTATAAATGCAATAAAAGACTGGACTATTATGTTGTATGCAAACGGTAATAATGAATTAGAACCAGAAACATGGCAAATATATATGGATATTCAAAAGAATATTATTGATCTCAAAAATAGTAATGTTGTTTTACAAATGGCTCGAGAACCAATTGATAACTTGAAAATTTTAAGACCTAATATGTTGGGTTACAATGATAATCAAAGTTGGAAATATACTAGAAGATATATATATATAAATAATTATTTTGAACTGATTGAGAAATTAGGCAATTTAAATATGGCAGATAGTAAAAATTTATATGATTTTATTCTGTGGGCTAGTTATAATTATCCTGCAAAAAGATATTTACTAGCCATTGGCGGGCATGTTTATCAATTTGTAGGGCTTATGGTTGATTATAGTCAGAAAAAACCATATATAGCTGGGTTTACTCAAATTGCTTCAGCTATTGAAAAAGCTTGTCAACAAAATAATATATATATAGATATTTTATTATTGGATACATGTTACTCAAGTACTATTGAGGTAGTATATGAATTTGGAAAGAATCCAAAAGGATATATAAAGTATTTGCTCACATATATAGAAAAAGGTCCGATCACAGGAATTATTTACAGTAACTTAATTGGTATTATAGAATCATGCAAATATTTATCTACGGAGCAAACACTGAATAAATTAATAAATAAAATGTGCGAATATCAGGATATTAGTTTAATAGCATACAGATTAGACAGTAAAGTACTAGAAATCCAAAAAAGGTTGTTCAGTAATTTAGCATATACTTATTTACTCTGTGAAAAAAATCTTGAAAAACCGTTTACTCCATATGAGCTAATATCAAATTTTAATGCTAAATACCCTTGGGCAGTTTTCTTAGGTTATTTAGCGAAAATAATTGAAATTTTAATATTATATTATAAAGATAACAGAAGAACAAATGATGAATTACTTCTCATACATGTATTGTATAAGAAAATCCCTGATGATTATAGAAAAAACTTATATAAAAAACTCAGTTTCTGTAGACAAAATTATTGGTGTAATCTAATATGCAGTTTCCCTGTTAATGAGAGTTTAAGTTATGAAGATAACTGTTTAAACCCTATAGAAATAACAAAAAGTATATTATTAACAGTAATATCTACTACGAATGCAAAACTAAGTGATATTGAAAATAGAAGTATTGTTGAAAAAATAATAAAAGTTAAAGGCTGGAGTATACAATAAATTTTCTTTTCTAGGTAAATGTTTAATAATAAAATATGACAACAGATAGAAACCCAGTAATATAAAGGGGTTTCTATCTGCTGTTCTATTTTTTATTGACAAAAAATAGTTAGTAAAGTATATTATAACTATACTTATAATTACAAGTAATTACAAGCTAAAATAACTAATAAAATATGGGGTGACTGCATATGAAAATGTTAGCATTTGATTTTGGAGCAAGTAGTGGTAGAGGTATAATAGGAGAACTTAAGGATAATATGATTATTCTAAAAGAAGTACATCGATTTGAAAATGAGCCTGTAAAACTTAGAAATCATTTACAATGGGACTTTCTAAGATTAGTTTATGAAATCAAGAAATGTCTTATTAAATGTAAAAATGATGGTGAAGAGATAAAAAGTATTGGAATCGATACATGGGGTGTTGATTATGGTCTAATTGACGGAGATGGTGAACTTATAACAAGTCCTTTCCATTATAGGGATTCAAGAACAGATAATATGACTAACAAGTGTTTTGAATTTATTTCAAAAGAAGAACTAATACGTCTTAGCGGTATTGATTGTAATCAGTATAATACCATCTATCAGCTGTTAGCAGAAACTGAGACTGCCTCAAGCCGCTTGGAAGATGCTCAGACTATGCTGCTTATGCCTGATTTATTTAACTATATATTAACAGGAGTCCAAAAAGCTGAATATACAATAGCTACAACTACACAGTTATACGACTACCATATAAATGATTGGAATTATGATTTAATTGATAGAGTTGGGTTACCTTCTAGAATATTCCCAGAGATAATTCAACCAGGTAATGAAATAGGAAATATAACAGATGATATCAAGGAAGAACTTGATATAGATGATTGTAAAGTGATAAGTGTAGGAAGCCATGATACATCCTCTGCTATCGCCGCTATACCAGCCATAGAAGAAGACTTTATTTTTATCGCTACAGGAACATGGGTTATGGTAGGTGTTGAAAATGAAGGTATTTTAGTTAATGAAACCACACAAAATCATGGTCTAAGCAATGAAGGCGGAGTTGGTGGTAAAGTTAATCTTCTAAAGAATATCATGGGACTTTGGCTGATTCAAGAATCAAAAAGACAGTGGAACAAAGATGGAATTGATATAGGATTCGGTGAAATGGTTGAAGAAGGACTAAAAGCAAAAACTACATCTATAATCAACCCGGACCATAAACTCTTTTACGCTCCTTCTGATATGCCTAATAAGATCAAAAGATCCTGTGATGAATCAGGGCAGCCTGTACCAGAAACAATCGGTGAGATTGTCAGAATTATTGAAGAGAGTTTGGCATTAACAATAAAATATACCATAGAAGGAATTGAAAAAACTACTAACAAAAGATATAATACTATACATATGTTTGGTGGTGGAATCCAAGATAAGTTATTATGCCAATTAGTAGCCAATGCAACTGGAAAAGAAGTAGTTACTGGACCAAAAGAAGCTACATCAATGGGTAACATATTACTTCAGGCAATTGGATTGGGAGAGATTGAGAATATAAAACAAGGTCGTGAGATTGTACGTAATTCAATCGAAATCACAAGATATGTACCTGAGGACAATACTGACTTGGATGATAAGTACAATAAATATCTAGAAATAATAAAATAAGGTGAAAATATGGATATACAACCTAAGTACAAAACTCTAAAAAATTATATAAAGCAGCGTATCACTAGTGGAGTTTATAAGCCTAAGGAAGCTATTCCAAGCGAAAATGAGTTTTGTAAATTATTTAATACAAGTAGAGTAACTGTAAGAAAAGCCATTGACGAATTGGTTATAGAAAATTATATTTATAGAGTCCAAGGTGTAGGCACATTCGTTCAAGAGAATTCATTACGTGGTAAACAAGAAGAAAGCAATAGGGTTGACCTTATTTTCCATGATAATAATTTGTTATTTTCGGAATTTAATTCTAGTATTATATTAGGTGCAGAGAAGATTTTGGAACAAGGTGGGTTAACTCTAGCTACTTATTACTCAATGAATGATACTAAGACCCAATACGATAAAATCAATAATTCAATAAAAGATGGGGCAAAAGGAATAATCTTATGTGGTTGTCTTGAAGATGAAGAAACTACAAGATTAAAAGAATTTACTGATTCGCCTATACCCATTATATGTATTGATAGATACTTTGAATCACTTCCATTTGATGCAGTCATTGGAGAAGATTTTAATGCTGGTTATGAAGCTGGAGATATTTTCATAAAAAATGGGTATAGGAATATAGGCTATTATTACCCATACTCTATTGAATCATCTGTAACTAGGGGAAGAGTTAATGGACTTCTTCAAGCAATGAAAGATAATAATATTGAAGTCAATAAAAATCTTATAGTTAGGAGTACTGAAACTAAAAAGGAAAATGTATATGACTATAATGTAATAAGCAAAAATATCAGAGAATATTTGATGGAAAATCAAGAGCTACAGGCAGTTTTAGCCTTTAATGATATTACATCATTACTATTTTATAAGGAAGCAGCAAGGTTAGGTCTGAAGATTCCACAAGATATTGCATTAATTAGTTTTGGTGATTTTTATATTGATTCAATATTTGAAGTAGGACTCACGTCATTTAATCAACATGCTGATAAAATAGGGCAAGAAGCAGCCAAAATTCTTATTAATAGATTAATAAATAAAGATAAGGTGAGTAGAAAAGTAATAAAGGTTAATTACGAATTGATACGAAGAAAATCGTGCAGCTGGTAGATAATCAACCAGCTTTATTTTTTTTTGAACAACTAATAATATTATCTATTTCATCAATAGTATCCAAGACTGTCTGTAATTCATTATCTGTAAAAGAATTTTTGAAATGATCAATAAAGACATCGTAGTCATTTTTAAAGCTTCCCAGTTTTTTCTTAGTATTGTCTAATTCATGTTTTAGATGTTCTAATTGAATAAGAGCATCTTTTTCAATTTCAAATGCACGTATTTCAGCTTCTTCAATAATTTGTTTAGAAGTAATATGAGATTCAACTAAAGCTTGTGAAATATACTGCTCTTTTAATTTATAATCGTCAATAGCATGTTCTAACTCCATAATGAAGTCGTCAACTTCCTGTGGTGAATATCCTTTTTTAATAATAGAGAATGAATTCGACATTATTGTAACCCCCATAAAGATTTGTATTTTTCTTATAATAACCTTAAACTGATATAATTTTAGCATTAATTTGCAAATAAGGCAATAGAATAAGCATTACAGTTTCAGATTTTTTTCTTAGAATCCTTTTTTAGTTTTATTTCTTCTCCAATGAAAATGATAAAAGGTACAACTATATTTACTACAATTGCGTATGGTAAGTAGACTTCTGAAGTTATATAATTATAATCAAAGTAATCAGAATAGGTTAAGTAGCTTAATACACCTACTAGTAAGGTAATAGGTATTACAAAGGTTTTATAATTCTTTAGATTAAATAGATGTTGAAAACTAATTAGTGCAGAGAATAATGACCCTACAACTTTTACAAAAGCCACATATATATATTCTAGTAGCAGAATCATCTCTATTCTCTGAAAAAATATACCAATACTTATTCTTCGAATAGGAAGATAAGGTGGGAAAACCGACTCTACATAATTATCCTTTCCAATAACTAATATTGTGAATATAACCACTATAAAAAGTAGAAAAGCACCAAAAACAGGACCTATAGAAAATATTTTATAGTAAGATTTCTTACTCTTGAAGTTATTAAAGTATAATAGAAATATAAAATTTTGTGTAAGAGGAAATGCAAGAGCATATATAACTCCTTTGTAAACTGGTTCTATCCCATCATACATTATTGGAACTATATTATTCTTATTAAGTAGAGGTATTAAGGTAAAGGGGATAAATATAAAGTAAAAGAATAATATATATAAGAAAATTTCACTCCATTTTCCATATACTGATATACCAGATTTTAACATTTGCATAGCAATAACAATAATTACAGTTATAATAATGATTTGGGGTGTAGCATTAAGCCCAACATCACTCATGAATTGATCAAATATCCTTATTAGTAAAGCACTTAGATATATTCCATTCCACAAAAAAATAATACTAAATATTTTACTTATGATTTTACCAAAAGTTATATCTGTAATCTGCAATATGTTTTTTCCTGGATAGTTTGAAAGCATTCTTGCATACATTAATTGAATAGGTATAGATACTAAGGATGCTATTAGTATTGCTAACCATGCATTTTCAGCAGCTGGGTTGGCACCACCAGTCATCATACCTGTTCCTAATGTAAACATAGCCATTATACTAATTGCTTGTCTTTCGGTTATTTTATCGTTATTCATAAGCTACCTTTCTAATCACCATATTTTAATTATACTTGCAAAATTTCTATCAATGATGTTGAACATACCTAACAGATATAGGATTATAACTAAAGAAAATATAGATAAGTAAATCATTATGTCTTTTGATTTTCCTTGTTGTCTATATAAAAAATAAAGTTCTACACTTCCAATTAACATGTAAAATAATAACATAGATAGTAACATTATTTCCAACTCCTACAAATATATATAAGTTGAATTAAATAATTGCTATAGAGCCAGCAATTATTTAGTGCTATTTAACTTATAAAATTAAGGTAAATATATTGAACTTATTGAATAGCTATTTGATTATTTTTTTATATAATGCACTTCCTGATATTTTTACAACCGAGTTAACCTTAATGTTAATATCTTGAAAAATATTAGACCAATCATCTTCGATTTGTTTCCATAAGGAAGGATTATCTGTTTTTATTAACTGACCAAACCCGAATATATCACTTTTTAACTTATTTTGAGCTTTGCTAACTAAATCTTTTATATTAGTCTCTATGATGTTCTCTGTTGATTCAATTAATTTTTTTCTACCTTCTTCATTGAATACATTAACATTATTATTCATAATTTCTGCTAAGACAGCAGTTGTTTGGGTTGATATTTCAATGGTAATGTTATCATCATAGTATTTGGGAGCAAGCTTAGTTTTAGTTTTGTTTATTTCTAATGAAACTTTAGAAATTTCTTCATCATCATTATATTTTACTGGCAGTATACCACCATTTTGTTTGTTAAGAATAATAGATAAAGTCTTACTTTCATTACCATCAATCTTTCCTACCATTTGATTTCCCTGAAATACAGCATTGCCTTCAGTATATGCACTATCACCAAATAAAGTTTTTTTTATTGAAATCAATGGAATAACTCCATTCTTACCTTTTGAGTTAGAAATATCAATGAATTCGTATAATTTAATAGGATATAATTTACCTATATATCTTACATTTTCTATAGTATCGTTAACATAAGTGGCAAGTTCTTGGTGATCTAGCCCTATTTCTAGAATTTCTTTAGATGTATATGGTTCAGGCGCAATAAATATCCACATATCTTCTCTAGTTTCATCATCTCTCATAAAAAAATCTAATACTTCATTAATATCTTCTTTTGCAATATCTTCACTAATTACAATAAAGGAAAGATGTCCGAAATAAACTCTTTTACCGTCTTGTAAAATTAAATTTCTTATAGCGTCAAAAATGGTTGTTCCTTTAGAACTGATGAATGTCTGACTAAGATTATTTCCTTTATTTTCTTCATTTGCTGTTAATAATACCTTTCCGGTAAATTCGTATATATCATGTTTTTTGTCTATACCAAGTCCAAATATTACTGATAGGTCATTTATCTCTCTATAATTCCAGCATGAAGTACATAAGATAGTATTTGTCATGATGATTATTACTAAAATACAGCTCTTAATTCTTTTCATTTGACTTTAGCCTCTTTTTTTCTAGTCTTTTTATTCTATAGTTAATTAAGTTCTTGGAGCCGTTATTTATATTCCACCAAGGTATTCTGATTGCTGTATCTTGAACATTCAACTTATTCAAGTCAGTGAAGAATGTCATATAGTCTACACCAAAACTTTTTAGATTCATTAAATGAATAGTTATACTCATAACACCAAAAATATACCCATATAGACCAAAAAAGGAACAGAATATAAGTAAATAGAATTTAATGAATATAACAGATTCCAAGATAAATGGTAAAGCTAAACTTGTAATACCTGTCAGTGCAGTAATAATTACAATAGGTGCACTAATAAGTCTGGCACTAACAGCTGCCTCACCAAGAACCAAAGCACCAACAATACTAATCGTTTGTCCGATATTTTGAGGAAGTCTGGAGCCTGCCTCTCTGAGGATTTCAAAGGTTATAAGCATTAATATCAACTCAACAATAGAAGGAAAAGGGACACCTTCCCGGCTGCTTACAATACTAACCATAATTTCTTGAGGTATCATTTCGTGATGATAAGTTATTAATGCAATATATAATGCTGGAATGCTAGTAGATAATATGAAACAGAATATTCTTAATACACGGTTGAAAGAGGCAATGAAATAATGACTATAGTAATCCTCATTAACCTCGAATTGCTCTATGAAGAGATAGGGAACAGTTAAAACACTAGGTGACCCATCAGTGAATATGGCTATTTTACCCTCTAATAGTTTTGCTGCTATTACATCAGGTCTTTCTGAATTACCGATAGTATTAAAAAAACTTATGGACCTATCTTGAATATACTCACATATATATTCTGATTCTAAAATTATGTCTACATCTATATCATTAAGGCGTTTTTTTACTTCTTTTAATATTTTCTGAGAAACAGTATCTTCCATATAAGAAATACATATTCTTGTTTTCGTAACGTTACCTAGAACCATTATTTCAAACTTAAGATTAGGATTTTTTATTTTTTTTCTCACTAAGGATGTATTGGTTACTAATGATTCATTAAAACCTTCTTTCGGTCCTTTTGTAACTCTTTCTGCATCAGGTTCTTCAATAGCTCTTTTTTCAAAGCCTTTACTATTTATAAGTATAGCTTTATCACAAGTATCTACTAATAATAGAGAGTATCCAAAACTAATATTAGAGATAATATCATTTATATTAGAAACTGTTGTTAAATCTATAGATGTTAGTACTTTTTTTGATACAAATTCTAATAGCTTATCACTAACAATATTTTTTGGATACCTTGATATTAATAATTGTCTAACTACGTTTATTGTTAATTCTTCGTTATCAATCATGCCACTTATAGAAATTAGACAATATTTTACAGAAGAATATTTTGCTTCAAATTCTCTATATTGAACAAATGCATCGTTCTTATATATATTTTTCAATTTGGCTATATTTTCATTAATATTATTGGATAGCATGTAAATCAAACCTACTCTTCTAAAATAATGGTATAAATTCAGTAAAAATAGTAATATTATTATTTAACCTTGATATTATCATTACCAATGATTGTACTTATATACGAAAAAATAATTAGCTGATTGAAATATTAATAGATAGGGACATATAAAAACGTTATTTTGATTAATTATAACTTTCGCTTGACAATAATTATCAACAAGTATATCCTATATATAAGCAAAATTAATAGTCAAGGAGGACGGCAATATGAAACTTTGGAGATGTATTATTTGTGGGGAAATATTTGAAGGAGATGAACCTCCTGAGATTTGTCCAGTATGTGGTGCTCCATCGGAAGAATTTGAATTATATACTGAAGAGGAACCAGTATTTACGTCTAATACAAATGAAAAGATTGTTGTAATTGGCAATAATGCAGCAGGTATCTCAGCAGTAGAAGCAATGAGAAAAAGAAATACTAATGCTGAGATTATAGTTATTGATAAAGATCCTAATTATGCTTATTATCGACCTAGTCTGTCAGATTATATAAGTGATAACCATGACGAAGAATATTTTTATTTGCATAAAAAAGAATGGTATAATGAAAATAACATAAATTTGAAACTTGGTACTGCGGCCATTAAGATTGATTCCAGTAACAACCAGATCATACTAGATAATGAAGAAATTGTAAGCTACGAAAAATTGATAATAGCAAATGGCAGCCATAATTTTGTTCCACAACTTCCAGGTATCAATAAAAAAGGTGTCTTTTCTATTAAGACACTATCTGACGCTGATAAAGTAAAAGCTTATGCAAAGGATTGTAATAAAGCAGCTATTATTGGAGGTGGATTATTAGGTCTTGAAGCAGCTTGGGAATTAAAGAAATTGGGACTTGATGTAACTGTTATAGAGGTGGCTGATAGATTATTACCAAAACAATTAGATGAAGAAAGTTCTAAAATACTTGAAAATGGTATTAAAAAAACGGGAATCAACATCCACAAAAGTGCAACGGCTGATGCTATTCTTGGCGAAGAGGAAGTAACAGGTATTCAACTTAATAATGAAATGACAATAGAAGCAGATATGGTTATTGTTTCTATAGGAGTCAGAGCTAATACAAAATTAGCCCAAGAAGCGGGTATAAACATTAATAAAGGTATTATTGTTGATGAATATATGAGAACCAATATTGAGAATATCTATGGAGCAGGAGATGTAACTGAGTTTGATGGTATTAACTATTATATATGGCAGCAAGCCATAGAACAAGGTGAAGTTGCAGGTGCTAATGCTGTTGGAGATACTCTTACTTATAAAAATATTATACCTAACAATGTATTCAATGCAATGAATATGAACATATTTTCAACTGGAGATTTAGGAAGTAAAAAAGACTTATCATATAATAGTGTCAATCAACAAGATATTGATAAAGAAATCTATAAAAAGCTATACTTTACAGGGAAGAAGTTTACTGGTGGTATCCTTATGGGAGATATAACAAAATCATCTGACATGATAAAAGGTGTTGAAGAAAAATCTAGTCTGAACCAAATGGTAAAAGAGATAATACTATAAAAAGGTTAAAATAATATTGATATATGCAATAAGTGAAGTTGTATTATTATGCAACTTCACTTATTTTTTTCACTTTTATTATTCTATCTATGATAAAATATAGATTATAGTTAACATTTAAATGAAAGAGTTATTAAGGAGATGTTAATCAATGTTTGATAGTTTATTATGGTTAAAGGAATCAAAAATAAGAAACATAGATAAGGAAGTAATCAAGGATCTTAATTTACATATAATCTATAAAAAACTAATTGAAATGAGCAAGGAAAATGAATCTATAATATACAAACTATGTATGGATGAAGCTACTATAAAATACAGACAAGATATAATGGCTGATTTTATGGAAAAGCCAGATTTTATATTGGATTTTGAAAACGACCTAAAAGGTTTCTGGGAGTTGAAATCCAAGAATGGGAAGTTTCGTAATAACTTGACTAACTTATATTTCCTAATTGACTTAGTAATAACAGTAGAAGCTTCTATAAATTGTGTTGAATCCCTTAATCAAACATTATCATATTATAAACCATCATCAGCAGGATTGAATAGGCTAAAAGAAAATATTGATGAAGTAATAAACAAAGATAGATTCAAACAGATGAAGAAAGACTTAAAAGAGATTAGATACATATTTACCAAGATTAAAGGAGTAGAGGTATCTATTAATATGTCACCTGTTATGAGACCTTATGAAGCACAGGTAACAAAGGTAAGTGAATACAAATATAGATATCCCAAGGCTTTCAGGAAAGTATCTACAGCAATAGAAGTAAATGAGAAATTTCTTGGTACTTATCTTAAGAATTATGCACCTGTTTTTTCTATTAATAAGATTAACTGGGATTTATTAGATGAAATTGAGTATGGATTAAAAGAACACAAAGCCATATTGAAGTCTTTCATGGAAAAGTACACTAAGATTGATACGGAACCATTTATTTCGTTACTTAGAGAAATTACATTCTATAAATCAAGTTGTGACCTATTGAAGCTTATGAAAACTAATGAATTACCCATTTGTAAACCAAAGCTTATACCATCAGGCGAAAGAAAATTAAATGTGACAGATTGTTATAATATATCTCTAGCTTATGAAATGTTATCTAATAAAAAAGATGATGACTTACCAGAAATCATACGTAATGATTTTGAAATGGGACAAGAAGGTAGAGTTATTATATTAACTGGAGCAAATAGAGGGGGTAAAACAACATTTACTCAAGCCATAGGCCAGATTCAAATATTTGCTCAATTAGGATTATTGATTCCTGCCAGTAAGGCTGAGCTAAGTTTGGTTGACGGAGTCTACACTCATTTCCCACTCTTGGAAAAAGAAACTATCAATCTTGGCAAATTCGGTAAAGAATGCGAAGATTTCAGTAGATTGTTTAGACAAGCTACTAATAGAAGTCTACTATTGCTAAATGAATCTTTTTCAGGAACAAGTCATCTGGAAAGTTTGAAGATAGCAGAAGAAGTTATACGAGCAGTAAAATTCAAGAAAATACGTATGATATATAATACTCATCTACACGAATTAGGTTTGATGGTTCATAGAATCAATGAAGAATTAGAAAATGATACCCTTATTAGAAGTTATGTTGCAGGATTTAGTAATAGTAAAAACACCTATAAGATATATGAGGGGCAGCCATTAGGTATGAGCCATGCCAGGGAGATAGCAGAAAAATATAAAGTTACCTATACTCAGTTAGTAGAGAGATTGGGGGAAAAATCTTGAACATGAATGATAGTTATGAACTTAGTCTATTATGGTTGACAGATTCTGATTCTTATTTTGAATTGGATGATAGAACTATAGAAGATATCAATATATCATTAATCCTGGATGATCTAGCAAACAACCTAGAAGGTGACTTGGTTTCTTTATTAAAAAAGGTACCAGCATCAACTGATACTATAGAATATCGTCAAGATATACTTAACGATTTTATTAATAATCCCCTTCTATTAGATACATTAAACAATACATTACAGAAATGTGTTGAGATAAAGAATATGATAAAATTCGCTTTTGAAAGTGAAGCTACCCTTTACAATTTGCTGAAAAGAATTGATGAAGTAGCTAATGTGATGTCTTTGACGGAAAATATCTATCATATGTTAAAGAATTCTAGTCTTGATTCTAAGGGATTAACTTCATTCAGAGATTTTTTAGAATCCACCATAGATAGTGACGTCTATCATAACTTCAAAGAAGACATATATCGTATAAAAGAGATGGATGAAGGTGTTCACAGCCTAAAAGTAGGTATAAATTTTGACTATAATCTAAAACCTATTGAAGCTATTGTTTTATCACTAGAAGATAAGCCATTCAAATACAGTAGAAAATTAAAAAAGGTCTCTAAGATTGTAATCTATGGTTTTTCTGAATTAAAATCTATACCGAGAAAAATTTTTGCACCAGAAAGTCTGATGCTTCCGGATTCATTAAATAACTTAGAGAAGATTATCGCACCTGCAATGAAACAATTAATAGCTTTCTGTGATCAATTCAACAGTAGTCTATTAGGTGTTTATGAACCTTTGAAACAAGAAATAATTTTTTATCAAATTGCTTATAGAATATATAATAAGATGAATGATGGAGGTTTTCCAATATGTAAGCCGAGAGTTATTAATGAAGGCTCAACTAAGATTGAAGGACTTTATAATATTAATCTGGCTTATGATATGATGGATTCACAGAAAAACAATGAACTGGTTTTAAACGATTTCAATATAGAACCTATAGGGAATATATTTATACTTACAGGTGCTAATAGAGGAGGAAAAACCACTTTTACACAGTCAATTGGTCAGAGTTATTGGTTTACACAGCTTGGATTCTATATTCCAGCTGAGAATGCAACAATAAAATTGATTGATGGATTATTTCTACATTTCCCAAATGAAGAAATACAAACAGTGACTTATGGAAGGTTAGGCGAAGAGTGTCAAAGATTTTCGACTATCTATTCTCATATGTCATCCAACAGCCTTCTGCTGATGAATGAATCTTTTGATGGAACAAGTCATCTGGAGAGTTTAATCATAGCCACAGATGTATTAAAAGCTCTTCAGTTATTAGGTGCAACAGTTATATTCAATACACATTTACATGAATTAGGAGAAAAAGTTGATTACATGAATATGGTTGAACATGTAGAGGTACCAAGGGTAGTTAACTTGGTAACTGGTTCAAAAGATGATGTTCAATCCTTTAAGGTTAGAGAAGGTAAACCCCTAGGTCAAAGTTATGCAAAGGAAATAGCTATAAAATATGGTGTAAGCTATGAACAGTTAATAGAATAATCTTAAATATTAATAAAATAATTGATAATAATTATCATTTGTTATTTTAATATTTACATATGGACATTTTTATGGTAAAATTATAGATGTTCTAAAAGGGAGTAACTGTGACGATAGTCATGAATAAAGTCAACATAATGGAGAAATCCTGGTTTTATTCGCTTTAAATAGAATTTAAAGAAGTGAGACTTTTAGATTGGTATAACTGTACCAATCTAAAATTTTCACTTCTTTTTTTATTGTTACTTATTGTTCATTATCTACTAATATTGAGTATCTCATGAAATTATATTCAATATAATCAATGAAAATATCTACCTTTTGGAAATTCTTATAGAGATTATTGGAGGATCAGAAATGTTTTCAGAATTTATTAAAGCTTTTGGTTTAATTTTTATTGCAGAAATGGGTGACAAAACTCAAATATTAGCAATGGCATTTGCAACTCGTTACAAAGTTAAGGCAGTTCTAGGTGGGATTTTTCTAGGAGCACTACTTAATCATGGATTAGCTGTTATATTGGGAAGTTATCTATGTCGCTTTATTCCTGTTAATACTCTTGGGATGATTGCTGGTTTTGCATTTATAGGTTTTTCCATATGGACATTAAAGATTGAAGAAGAAGATAGTGAAGAAAATAATAAAACTATGTCTCTAGGACCGGTTTTTACTGTAGCTACAGCATTTTTTATTGGAGAATTAGGTGATAAAACGCAACTTACTGCAATAACATTATCAACAGATGCTTCTTATCCATTAATAATACTTCTTGGTACTGTATCAGGTATGATTGTTACTGGAGGATTAGGTATATTCATTGGCAGGAAGTTAGGAAACAAAATCCCAGAATTCATTATTAAATTGATTGCTGCTTCTATTTTTATGATTTTTGGTATAGCCAAATTATTTTCAACAGTACCTAAGAGTTATTTGCAACCAGTATATGTAATATTATTTCTTATGATAGTCACTACAATATTTATTATAAGACTCAGAGCTTTATTGAAAGCTCGTGAAGAAGAAAAGGCATCAAAATACCTAAAGACTTCTCAAATGTTATATGATTATTACGCTCAATTAGATAATAAAATTGAAGAGATATGTTTAGGTAAAAAATACTGTGGCAAATGTGATAGAGATAAATGTATAGTAGGTTACACAAAATCCTTGATGGAACAGGTTAAGATTAATACTAATGATTATGATACAATCATAGAATTTGATGAAAATTTCATTAGTGTAATCAATGATTCAAAAAGAGATAGGGTAATAGAAGCGTTAATTACTGTTATTACTATTCTTAATAATGATAATATCAATGAAAAAGATAAAGAGAATGTAAATAAAATCAGAAGAAACTTTGAAAGGATTTTATTTAAAAGAAGTATTAATGAATTTGAAAATTGGACAAGATATGTTGAGAGCGTTAAGGAGTTGGATAAAAAGATCGGTGAAAGACTAAGTAGCGATTTATGTATAAATAGAGAATAATACATAAGGGGCATCGTATAATACATTTTTGGCTGATTATGTATTACGACAGCCCCTTAATATTTTCTATGCTTTTTTAAGTGTTGATTAAGATTCTTGATAATTAGAAATAGTATTGTTTACGCTAGTTAATGCGTTATTAACTGCATTAAGAGTATCTTGAATTCTCTTTTTGTTTTCAGGCTTTTCTACTGTGCTTATTGCTTGATTTAAACCATTTTTAGCACTTTCTAATTGTGATTGTACATCATGTACATGTTGAATAGCATTTTTACCTTGTGGATTTTGATTATTCATTTGGTTATTCATATATTTTTCCTCCTAATTGTATTAGTTATAATTTAACAATGTTAGTATTTATTATTTTAGAAGAAAATATACTCCATTTTTTTCATTTATTACAAATAATTTGTATTTCATACAATGAATAACCATAAGATTGATTTCGTTTAATACCTTTAATTAGTATATATTTACCAGTAACAGGTGTAAAATTAATAGTTGTACAGTGCATGCCATCTATTTCATAAATATCCATTTGACTACCATTGAAATGTTGAGCTACTTCCCAATTTATTGAATCTGAGGACACTAATATATCATATTCATTAGACCATCCATTCTCCCATAATAAATCGATACCTAATACATCCCTTTCTTCACCTAGAGCAAAAGTAATGTTTACATCATCCTTCCAATCACTAGCCCATCTTGTTTCAATATTACCGTCTATAGCTGATATAGGGGAGCAATCATGAATGAGATTACGTTCATAAGAAGAGGCAGTAGCAGATTGAATGTATGTGTGATACCTGTCTCCTTATCTTGAAAGGCAACTTCATGTAACCCTTTTGTGAATTCATAATCTTTATTATCAAAAACTGTTTGTTACATCACCTTTTATATATGTACGTGAAGTATTTTCTGTTTTAATCCTTACTTCATTAGGTCTTATGGTTTTACTCATATGTTTAAATACATAGTATGCAGGATTATAGATAATATCATTAGTATTTGTATCAACCATGATAGGAGCATGACAATAATTAGTTTCCCGGTGTAAAGGTCCACCAGATGTATTAAGAACCATATTCCAGTCAATCCATCCTGTTGTACCAACCTTAAAATCATTAATCATATCAAATACATATCTTTTTGCAGGTTCAACGGAATTAAGCCAAGGTCCTTTCTCTTGACAACCTTCTGTTGCAATTAATAATTTTGTAGGATGATTCTGATGGAAATAGGCAACATTTCTGAAGTCATCAACTGCCCAAGTAGGTCGTTTTACAATTTCATCAGCTATATCAAGAGGACCATACCAATGAAATGCAATACCGTCAATATAATCAGCGGCGCTAGATTGTAATAAAGTTTCATTGAATGTAATAAAACCATTACCTTTACCAATAGCACCTTCTTGTTTATCCCAATCCCATACTAACAATTTTACATCTTGAAATCCCTTTGCATTAAGATTTGGTCCTAGATGATTGGTTATGAAATCAATTGTAGAATCAATAGTCCAATAACAAGCTTCCCAGTCAGGATTATTCTGAGCTTCATTTTGCAATGAAATAGAATAAAAGACGATACCTTCTTTTTTGTAGGCTTTTAGATACTCCACAAAATATTTAGCATATAGAGGGTAATATTCAGGTAACATATGATTTGGAGTTGTAGAAACTGAGCCAGCATTAATACCACCACCATCTCCATTACCATATCTTATACCACTATATTTCATCCAACCTGGAGGTGCCCAAGGAGCTGCAAATATTTTAATATCTCCGTTATAAGATAAAGCCTTTTTTATAGCTGGTATGATATCATCCTTATCTGGGTCAATGGTAAAATTAGAAAGATCAGATGTTTCGGTTGGAGCATAGGAATATTCCCCTACAGAAAAATCACAAGACCCTATATGGGTTCTTACAATAGAATACTCAGCACCTGATTCATCATAATATGCATCATATATCTCTTGCTGTTTATCACTAGGCAAACTATTAATAACAGATACAGCCGACTCTGTAAGTGCTCCTCCCTATACCAATCATGGTTTGATCAGTTTCATGAGATAATACATTAATAATATTACCTTTTCCCCATATACCGGACTTACTAAAATATAATGAATCCATTTTCTTCAGTGCATATTTCTCTCCATCACCAAAATAGCTCTCCCAAACCTGAATTTTATTAACTGTATCTTCTTCTGCCTGTACACATGGAATAGATAATAAGTTATAAAAAAGAAGAATTACCATAATCAATGATATTTTTCTTTGCATAAATAACATTCCTTTCTATAAGTATTTATTACTATAATATTATGACCAAGCACTAAAAATACAAAAATAGTAAAAATTTAGGATAGGCATATATAATTATTTTATAAGGATTTATAACTTGCAACTTGGCTAATCAATCTATAAAGTATATAATATTTCATATAAATAAAATGGAGAATGACGATGGAGATAAAAGAAACTGATTTATACGACCCTATATACAATTATTTTACGGATCTAGGATACAAAGTTAATGGCGAGGTCAAATCTATTGATGTAACAGCAGTGAAAGATGATGAATTAATTGTCATTGAACTTAAGAAAGTTCTGAACATGAAACTGTTGATTCAAGGAACCAAAGGACAAAGACTAACTGATAGAGTATATCTTGCAATAGAACGACCTAAAAAAATGTTTTCTAGGCAATGGAAGGACAAGCTTTATCTAATCAGAAGATTAGAATTAGGACTGATATTTGTTTCTTTCAAGGGTAACAAACCATTGGTTCAGGTAGTATATCACCCTAAGCCTTTTGACAGAAAACAAAGCAAGAGATTATCATCTAAGAAGAAAAATAATATTATAGCTGAGATTGAAGGACGATACGGTAATTTCAATGTAGGTGGAAGTACTAAAACAAAACTTATGACAGCATATAAGGAAAATTCTATACATATCGCCTGCTGCTTAGAAAAATATGGGGACTTATCACCTAAAAAACTAAGAGAACTAGGAACAGGTGATAAAACTACTTCTATACTATATAATAATTTTTATAACTGGTTCACCAAAATAGATAGAGGCATCTATGGAATCAGCCAAAAAGGAGTTGAAGCCATTAAACAGTATAAAGAATTAGCTGATTATTATTATAATCTACTACCTAAGGATGAAGCATAGTGTTATTATAATAATCAGTTAATGCTAAGTATATTTCTATGACTCATGCAAATGGCATTAATACAGAATACATATTTTCAGGTGGTTATTTTTCCTCATACCCTAAGGAACAGTCAATATGGACACAGATAAGGGAAACTGATAATTGTAAGGTAATTCATCTAGTCAACATGATGGGAATAGATAGTGATATATGGAATGAAGAAAAGAATGATAAACCTAAAAAAATAAAAGAGATTAAGATTAAAGCTTGATAGATGAAGAGATATTGGGAGTATATTATGCTACGCCAGATGGTGAGATGGCTAGCAGCAAAACTTTAGAATATACGTTGGAATCAATGGAGCGTGGACGTTATATTTGTTTTGAAGTACCTACAGTTGAATTTTGGGGAATGGTTTTTATTAAGGTTAGGTAAAAGTGAATTATATAAAAGTACATTTTTATAAAATAATCTATAAAAGTTATCTTCATATGTTGAAAAATCCTAGTGATTAATATGTGAGGATAACTTTTGTTCAATTAGTGATTTCTTTTTTTTCTATACTGCTAATTATTATGTATCCAAATAAAACTTGAAACAATGCAGATAATAAGAAAGTTTCATTCCTAAAAAAATAGTAGGGTATTATACCAAATAGTCCTATTATTTTTATTAGGCTTATAAATAAGCTGGGAATACCCATGATAAGTAATCTTGTTGTATTCATCTTTAATTTGACATGTTTACCTACTTTGGTCAATAGAGACTCTAATCCAATACTCATACCAAATAATATTCTACCAAGCATAGGCAGTAATAAAACTCTTATATAAAAATTACTGTTATGAAAATTATAATCAACAGGTTTATAGTTAGCACTATATTTAAATATTATATAATTTAGAGCACCAATTAATAATATAATCATATATGTTAAAATATATGTGGAAGCATTCTTTTTCATAGGCAACACCTTTCTATAGAATAATATCTATTCTTAAGTTATATCAATCTACTGTTTTTTTACATTTCCATACTTAGTTATCACACTACCTAAAAATATGAATAGAACTATTAGAAAACCACAGATATAAGTTAGATCTTCTGATTCAGTTTTCAGTATTATGATTCCAAGTAGAATAATAATTTGAGTGAATATAATTAGAATATTATGTATTGGAGTTTTAATTCCTTTTGATAATGTGCTTGATAAAATTGTTGTTATAATTAACATTATGAATATTAATAAAGCTAGATAGTAGATTAATGACATTTTAATTATCCCTTTCTATAATATTATCTTATTATAGTTTATCAAATCTTAATAATTATAAAAATAGCACTTTAATACTATAATATCATAAAGATTGGATTAATAATGTAATATAATAATTAGCGGTTTAGTTATATTAATAGAATAAAAAGATAGCTGATATAAATAATATATAGCTATTATATTTTAGAAATTAATTGACAAAATAGTTGTTGCTATTATACATAATGAGTATTATCTGTTTTGAAAATGCATTTTATCCCATAAATCGTGTCGTTCGTCAGGATTTATTGTATTTTATTATTAAAAGATATAATATTAAATGAAGATAGAAAGGAGCTATTTATGAGACAAACAAAATACAATTTGAATACTTTATCTGAAAAAGAAAATGACATAAAAGAAATAACTAAAAGAATAGACTATATTTTTAATAGATTCAAAATGATTAAGAATTCTATTGACATTGATATTACTAGAAGGGATAATATAGATGACCAATTTAATACTTTGACAAATGATTTTCAAAATATTATTGAAAGTACTTACAATTCAAGTCAAATTATTAATAAAGCAGTAATTGAATATAGCAATAGCGAACATCAAATACAAAATCTGCTTAACCAATTATTAGATACAAATACTGATTCACATGTTACGGATATGACAAAAACGAAAAATGATGAAGTAAGTATAAGTGGTATTAGTCTTTTACAGAATTGGTTTGAAAGATTGTATAATCAATTAATAAGTAAAATAACTCATGTAAAGAAGTTTTTTGAGGATAATGGAGTTTATATAAATAATAAAGATTATTCAAAGTCAGTAGTTGAAGATGAGAATACGTTGGAAAGTAATGTATTGGATGAATCAGCAATAGGTACATATAGTAAGTCAGAGGCAGAGAGAATTTTTAGGAAGACATCTGAAAAAGCAGATGATGAGAAAAGAATAAAGAAATTACAACAGTATATTCGTGAAAAAGGATTAAATGTCCAGGTAACAGGTCAATTAGATAGAGCTACTTTTCAAGCTGTACATATGATTGGGATTGATGAATTAAAGGAAAATGGGTTTATTGAGGAAGATAGTTACAGAGGCAACAGATTAAATTTATATGCATACACCCAAAATAAACCAATTAGTTATATATATTCTAGTGGTTATAGCAAGAAAAAAGACTATGTTGATAAAAGTTATAAACAATTAGATGAAGAGATAAGGTTAAATAATGGACCAAAATCAAAGTTAAATAATACAATTGATATATACCAATACATAAATAAAAATACTTCTCCTGTACTTGGGGGTGTAAAAAATGGAGCTAATGCGTTCAATAAGTCTTTGAGTGAATCAGTTAGTTGGTATAAATCAAATACTATACATATATATCAAGAAATTGGAAGAAGTTCTTTAGCAAAGAAAACATTTCTTAATTCAGTTGATGATGTTGCTGGACCAGCGTTAAAGCGGTCATCACAATTATCAGGTGGCATAGGTGGTGTTGGAACAAGTCTTGATGCATTAAACTCTCTTGGCAATGTAGCTAAAGATTTACAGAATAATTTACAAAAAGGTGCAAGTACAGATGAGTTTATTGGAGATGTTGTTGGAGAGGCTGTAATATTTGGAATTAAACAAGGGGTAGACGCTGCATCATTAGCAGCTGGTACAGCTGGGGGAACTTTTATTGGAGGACTTATTGGTAATGCTCCAGGTGCTACAATAGGTGGTACGATAGGTGGTGTAACCATTCCAGCTACGACAGGTGTATTAATTGACAAAATTCTAGATGCTAAAATAAATAATTTAACAAATAAGGAAAGAATTAAAAAGTTATCTGCAGAAGGCATTAAGTTTGGTTGGGAAATGTACAATGAATGGTTTGTGAAGGAGAGCAAGTAATGATCAATTTAAAAAAATTAAAGCATAGAAGAGTGAGATGTACGTTAACATCTTTTCTCATTGCATATATATTTTCTATATTAATTTACTATGATATTAACATTGGATTTCTTTTTCCATTTAAAGCATCGTGTATGGTATTTATCATTGGAGGATATAGATATAGTGCAAAAAGGTATGAAGATTTTAATAGAAAAAAACATATCTTTGGTCTAGAAATGTGTGGATGGGCAATATTGGTTTATATAATATACTTATATATATTTCTTGAATTACTAAATCGTAATCCTGAGTATATATGGATTTTTTAGAATTATTAGTAAAAGAAATTGGTAGCATTCAATTAAGATTAAATCTTTTGGAATCAGTAGGTAAAGTTGAAATATGGATATCACTATGACATTAAGTTCAAATTAGCAAATAAAGATATTGATACGAATTTAGGATTCTTCAAGAATAGTAAATTCAAATATGGTTTGTCATTAGATGAGAAACCAAATATCTATACTTTATTTAGAATAAAATAATAGGATAGTAAATAATATGTTCCTTTTGTGAATAAACTGTTGTATTAATGAAGGTATCTAACAAGTTATTGTAAGATACCTTCTATGATTTAAAATCTAATTTAAATTATTTTAGCGATATTAACTTCTTTATCACGAGAAGATATTAGCGTCAATTACATGTCATTACATATTTTTAATAATATTCCTAATAACAGAGGCAACTTCATTACTTTCGACTAAACTGTTATTTGCTGTAAAACTGGTATACATGAAATCTGTAAAACTTTCGATAATTCCTTTGTTTCTGATTATGATATTGTCTGTTATTTTAAAATTAGTATATGAAGGAACAATATAAAGTAGTTCGCTTCCTATGGTATATATGGCAAAATTGGAATTATAAAAATGATTTTCCTCATTCATTAGGTAAAGATTATAGTTTTCCTCATTTTCTACAAATTCTAAAAGATTTTTTAAGATATTAATTCGTTCATTTTTGCTTAATTTAATATTTCTATATATAAGTAATTGACCAGTTGCAGCAAAATTTCTAAGACCTGCAAGGGATATTATTTCTAGAGCTTTACTTTTCTTTAATCTTTTCCTGAAAGTTTCCATTCTTTTTATGAGTATTTGAGCAATCTCTTTTGGAATTATTTGCTCTCTTTCCTTTTCCTTGATTAATTCAATTGGGAAGGTATAAAAACCATTTTCTGGATGTACAAGTGTGGTGTCCGCCTGCAATATATGCTCATATTCATACATATAAAGTGATTGTTTTTCATAGGTTTCAAGGTTTATAAATAATGGGAGGCAATCCTTAAGAATTTTGTTGAATTCTTCATTCATCAGTTGAATGGACGCCTGACATTTGGAAGTATAAAGAAGGCCATTCTCATAATCCTCTGAAAAAACAAAAGCAGTCTCGGAATTAATGCTAATAAAATTAGGGAAAAATGCTTCATAAGCATCAGGTTTAAGATTCTCTGTTGAATAATATACTTCATATACCTTTTCGAAAAAGGATAGTGGAATCAGTGATTTAAGTATTTCTAGATTATGAAGCTTATTTTTATTAAGAAAATCATTCTTAAAACGAATAATGTGTTTTACAGAGAGGTCTCTTTTTCTATTAATAATTTCCACTAGTAACTTAGTAAGTATGTTTACAAAGTCTTTATTATCAGGCTGAATAATTATGTTGATAGCTGAAATATTAGAGTCGTTTTTGATTGATTCCAGTAGAGATAATAAGGTATTAATAACATTTATTTTATTACTTATAGGGACAACACTAACATTTTCATTGATAATCATAGGGTTTTCTATGATATACTCATAAGTTATCCCCTTTTGAAGTGTTTTACTGTCCACTTTGTCTAGCATATCTGTTATTAGTTTTCTGCCTTTGACAATCTCCCAGCCATATCCAGTGCACTCGTAGCTTTCAAATAATTTTTTTCTTTCAGATACTCTCAAACTAAGCTTTTGAGATATTTCATTCAATTGTTCTAGGTCAGGAAGTTGTTCACTACTTAAAAAACGATAAAGCTGGGAACGATTTATATTCATCATAAAAGCAAAGTGTTTTTTATCTATACCCCTTAGGGTTAACAATTCGTTTAGGTAGGAGCCGAAGCTTAATATTTCATTCATTAATTTCACTTTCCCTTCATATAAAAAATCTTGGAGATTATTTAAACATAGTATATATTATTTTGTGTATAATTTGCAATACTTTTGTGTGATTATAATAATTCCGAAATAATTAGTAAAATAATATTATATAAATTACGAAATATTATTGTTATTACTAAATATATACTATATAATAATACTATAAAATTAACCTAATGTTCTTAAGTGGATGGAGAGATGTTCAATGAAAAGATGGAGAAGAATTATAGGTTCTATTATGGTTTTGTTAATAATGTTTTCCAATTTACAGTTTCCATATCTAAAAAACAAAGTCAATCAGGGAGTTTATGCAGAAGAAGAAATAAAAATCGTACTTTCTGCTACACCTACGGCAGATGGAGTTTCAAGTACTATAACAGCGACGGTATATGATAATGATGACAATCCTGTAGAAGGAAAGAGAGTTGAGTTTTCAACAAATTTTGGTGTTTTAGAACCAAGTTCGGCGGTATCTGACGTATCAGGACGGGCAATAGTCACTTTAACCTCTAACGTGGCAGGTACTGCTTTAGTTGTAACACAAAAGTATTATCCTAATGCATCAATTGAAATCCAATTCAACCCAACAGAGGAAGATTCTTATTTAACAGCTGATTATGATTGGCTGATAGCTGATAGAATTCTTAGTGGTAACGATTATGAGCAAGGTGAATATAGCAATGTTTATAATAATATAACAAATAACCTTAACCTTCCTGTACTTGGCGAAAACGGTAGTACTATAAATTGGATATCAACTAATGAAGAAGTAGTACAACATGATGGAGAAGTAAATAGACCCACTTATACTCAAGGGAACGAATTTGTTAAGCTCACTGCTATCATATCCAAGGGAGAGGCAAAGACTGGGAAGACTTTTAATATAGAGGTGAGTTCATTAGAAGCTAATGAGGAAGAGCGGAAGATAGAGGCTGATTATTATTGGTTGGGGGAATACCATATATATCCTAGTGGCTCTGGATTTTTGTACAACGTTACAGAAAATCTTACCTTTTGTTTACAAGGAGAATACGGTAGTCCAATAACATGGATTTCCTCCGATGAAGAAGTTATTGCTTTGGATGGAACAGTAACTAGACCTGCCTTCGGCAAGGCTAATAAAGATGTTATTCTTACAGCTATCATAGGAGATTCACCGTATCAAAGGATAAAGACATTTTATGCAACGGTTAGCGCTATGGACCCTAACGAGGATGAAAAGTTGGCTCTAGATATGGAATGGTTGACTGAGGAACTTGTGTTAAATGGAAACAGCCCTAATGATGTTAAGTTAGATCTTTACTTGCCAGTACTTGGACCAAATGGCAATAGTATAAAGTGGGAATCTACCGATGATTCTATAGCTCTAGATGGAACGGTAACCAGACCTACCAAAAATCAAGGAGATCAACCAGTAAGGCTTACAGCGACCCTATATTATGAGATTGAAGATGAGGTTGAGGATAAGATTAAGACTATAAGTGTGCAGAAAACATTTGATGTTATCGTAACAAAAATTGAAGAATTTGCTTTAGGATTAAAAATTGAAGATTTTAGCAATCTAGAAGGAAGACTTCAATTTAATGGTATATCGGGAATTACAGGGACTGAAAATCAAGATGGTAATAGTATCCAAGCATTACAATTTGATAATGATGGATCACTAAGGGGAGGAAGTATTTTCACTAAAAATAAGCTTCACTTAGAAGATGACATGTCTTTTAGTACAGCCTTCTCCTTCCAAAATGAACATCCTAACTTTACATTGGGAGATGGAGGTTTTACCTTTACATTGCAGGCAGAAGGCAGTGATGAATATGGTCAAAGTATTGAATCATTGGGTACAGAGGGAATTAGCCCTAGTATTAGTATCGCTTTTGAAACATTATATAAAAGATACGCTGGCTCTGGGCAAGCTACTATCTATAGTTTTGTAGATTACGTGGCAGTATTTTATAATGGGAATAATGACGCATCTATCGACAATGGGAGATATCAGATGGTAGGCGGTGGCAGCACTAATAATCCTACTGAAATTAAAAATGTATGGATTGAGTATGATGGACAATTAGAGACGCTGGAAATAAGGGTCAGCTCTACTACTAAGAGACCCCAAAATCCTACATTTCAAGTAGATAATATAGATATTGGAGAAATCTTTACCAACGAAGAGGATGATCTTAGTATAGAAGATGTTCAGGATGTATTTATAGGTTTTACGGGTTCGGCTGGTAATGCAAAGGATAAAAATAAAATATGGGGATGGTACTTTAAGAATGATTCTACGTCTATTGATTTTGCTCCATATAACTTTATTAATGCATCTAATATTACCCTTTCAGCTGATCCTCAAGGAGGACAATTATCTAGTACAATAACCGTCTTAGTTAACGGAGAGGATAGTTCTACTGCTCATATACCAATTGATTTTTCTACTTCGTTAGGTACGCTAGATTCATATTCAGTAATTACTAATTCAGGAAAAGCTTCCGTTAACTTAACCTCAAATACGTCTGGCATTGCTATTGTAAAAGCTATAGCAGCAGGAGGTGCCATAGCCTCAACAGAAGTTCACATGGCGTTGACAGATTCGGAAAGTGTGGCTTGGGATATGGAATGGTTGAGTGATGAACTTATACTTAATGGAAACATTACTATGGACAGTGTTACAAAAGACTTATTATTACCTACACTTGGTCTCAATAGCAGTGTTATAAGTTGGGAATCAACAAATAATAACACGGTGGCACTGAATGGAAAAGTAACCACACCGTCATATGTTGATGGTGATCAAGAAATCATACTTACTGCAACGATATCCAAAGGCTCTGAAGAGATTAGAAAAATCTTCAACTTGACAGTCAGAGTTAGTGACCAAGATATAGTTAATGGTGATAGTACTGATTGGCTAACTGATGAGTTGGTACTTAACGGCAATAGCGATTTTGAAACCGTAATCACAAATCTAAATCTTCCTAAAAAAAGTGAAAAAAAAAGCAGCATAAATTGGCAAACAACCAATGAGGATGTAGTATTGCAAGATGGGACAGTTAAGAGGCCAACATATACCCAAGGAGATATGGAAGTTGAACTTACTGCAACTCTATCTAAGGGTTCTGTTGAAGTTAAAAAGATATTCAATATAACAGTTAAGGCATTAGAGGCAACAGGGGCAGAAGATGTGGCTATTGATAAGCTGTGGTTGACCAAGGAGCTAGTACTTAATGAGAATACAGGCCTTGACAATGTCATAAAGGACTTAAACCTTCCAGTTGTTGGTTCTAGAAACACTAACATAAGTTGGAAATCCACAAATAAAGATGTGATAGCACTTAATGGTACTGTAAGTCAGCCAACCTTTACACAGGGAAATAAGAAAGTGATACTTACTGCAACTATATCTAAAGGAACTGAATCTAGCGAGAAAATATTTGAAATGATTGTTAAGGCTTTGGAGCAGACAAATGAAGAGGCTATAGCTGCGGACAAAGCATGGCTTTCTGTTTATAGAACTTTAGGGGAAAATTTGTCACAATATTCAATATGTCATGACTTAATACTTCCTGTTTCAGCTCCTGAGGGGTCTATAATAACATGGACATCTAATAAGCCGGAGGTAATATCTAATAGTGGAGTTATTACTAGACCAGAATACGAGGAAGGACATCAATCAGTGACTATGACCGCTACTTTGAAAAAAGAAGATATAGAGGATGTCAAAGGATTTATTTATAGTATTATTTCCATGCCAGACACTGACCCTCCAGAGATAATAAACACTATGCCTGAAAATAATAGTACGGATGTTTTTTATAATACTAGACAGATAACAGTAACCTTTAATGAGAATATAAAACAAGCTTGTGGAATCACAGGGAAATGGCTTAATGGTATTGAACTTCTAGGGTCAAGTAAAGTCTCCATTATTTATCGAAGGATTGATAATAACAAGCTGATTATTACGCTAGATAAGGATCTGGAGTTTCAGAAAGATTATGAACTCTATATTCCACAAGGTACTATCACCGATATGTCAGATAACCCTCTAGGGGAGTTCAGATTATTATTTAGTACTGAACAGAGATTATTAAAAAATATCGAGGTTATTTCTTCAAATCCCATAGATAGGGACAGAAAAGCTATTGTGGGGTCTGAAATATCCTTTAAATATAACTATAGCGAAATAGCTAAAGGTAGTGCATTTAATAATATATCACTTCACACTAGAGCTGGTAATGAAGTTCCAGTCACAAGAAATCTAGATGGAGATACCATAACGTTAAATATAGGTGCAAAGCAATTGGAGTCTAGTGTTATATATGAAATATCTATACCATCAGGTGCTGTTAGTGATCGCTTTAAAAATGAGAGTAATTCAAGAACTATACAGTTTAGAATCAAAGGTGATGATAATATACCTGAAGTAATAAGCTCTTACCCACTTGACGGTCAAAATGGAGTGGATATTCACCAAAGTATCGAGATTATTTTTTCAGAAATGGTTAGCTTATGTGACATGCAAGACATTATACTGAGGGATAACGAAGGAAACTGGGTAAATGCAAGCAGAGATAGACTAAACTTTGACTCAGAAAATGGTCTTCAAAAGGGGATAATAATACGACCTTATCAACCGCTGAAACCAAATACTGAATATACGCTTGTAGGGCCTTATAGCTCAGGTTTGAACCCCTTGGATATTGAGTATAATATGAGTTTTACAACAGGGGAAAACTCATTAGAAATTGATAAGGTAACTCCAATAGATGACTATATAGGGGCTAATATAAATACACCTGTGGAAATTCAGTTTTCATCTCCAGTAAATAGGGGGATGGAATTTGCTAATATTACTATAGCGGATTCTAAAGGTAATCTTGTGGATTTTCATATTGATGAAAGAGAAAACAAATTAGTTCTAACACCAATTATACAATTAAATCCTTCAGATACATATACCGTGATTATACCTAGAGGCGCATATAAAAATGAAGATAATAATGTCAATGATACGCTTAAATTTAAGTTCACTACCGCAAGGAAACTTAATCTGGGTATTGCTTCATTTGTAGCACAGCCATCAACAAGATGGTTAATAAATAAACCACTAGCATTTAATACACAGTGGCTTGAGGGGATATTTAATACAGCTGGATATAAAATAATTTCTTTTGATTGGAGCTTTGGAGATGGACGTAGTGGAAGTGGTAAAAAAACTAACCATACCTATAATAGTTCAGGAAAATATCGAGTAATACTTAGATTACAGGATGATAAGGGTTTTTCCTATGAAATTGAGCAAATGATAACTATTGATGATTATAATTCTAATGATGTAAAACTATCTGTTTCACCTAATTGGCATCATGAACTAATAATTGATGATACTGATTATACTCCGAATCATAAAATTTATACTGTAAATTTGTCATATAATGGAATTAGACTTCCTGATGAAAAGGTTAGGATGCTGCTTTATAAAAATGGAGTTTTAAAAAAGGATTTAGGAACCAGTGTTACTGGTAAAGGGGATAAGAATTTTGTTGATGAGTGGGGACATACCCATAACGATAAGGGAACAGCATTCTTTCCTTTCTGGTATGAGAATAAGAGCTATAATCTTTTTGGAACATATGAATTAGCCTTTATATTTGGCAACATGGAAAATGAAAAGGTAGTACGTGTACCGGTTACTATAAGTAATTATAGTGATAAACAAGATCTAAGAATAAAATTGTACAGTAAAAATTCAGGAAGATTTATAGAAAATTCTCAGGGGCAGTTTTTTGAGTTGGATGGAGTAGAAAAGTGGGCTGAAAGAAAATGGAGTGATGATGAAAATGGGTACAGTTATGTGATTAAAGACATAGAAACTGGACCTCATAACTTAAAGTTTATAGGTAAAAACAGTATCTATTTTTCTGACAATGAGTTTGTTAACCACGTTGGTATCGAAAATACAATAATATTACCAGTAGAAGGGAAAGAACCAGGTATTTACTCTATCAAATCTGAGTTATCCAATTCAAGCAATAGGAGAAAGACGGTTTTTATTCGGGGTGTAGATATGCCTCCTATATTATTTGAATTCGAAGGAGATTGGGGTGGCCTAGAACCTGGATATTATGAGATAAAAACAGATTCAGGCAGACGAAATATTAGGACTATTGAGCCCAGTATTGAGTTGAAACCGGGTACTTTTCTGTATCAGGGTGAGAGCTTATTAGTTCGTATGGTTTCACGAGGTGGAATTAAATCCCCTTGGCTAGATGCAAAAATAGAGGTGGTTAACAAACCATATTTTGGACCTGAATTTAATATTAATTATGTAGATGGGGAGTATCGTATAGACACACCTATGGGAATAAATGAATTAATAGGGGAACGTATTCCAATACTTGATGATATACCTCTTTTAAATAATGCTAGAAGTTTTGGGCTCAGTAACGATGATTACAAACTTCAGGGCATTATGGATAAGAGTGGTTATATTAAGTTGGATTTTGGAGCTGGGTACACCTATGGAAAAGAAAAAACTAAGGCAAAGTTAGTATCTACCGGTTATGAAATTAGTGCAGATATGAGAGGAAGGATGTTTCTTAAGTATAATAATAGCTTGAAAGAATGGGAATTATATTTGGGAGAATTTTCGTTGATTGGTGATGGAAATTATTTTTGGAAAAAAGGTTATAGAGTTCCCAAAATTGATATAGGCGCAGATGCAACACTTAAAATGGGTTCTGTGTTAGGAGGAACTTTTATTGTAGATAAAAGTGACGACAATGAAAGAGACTATAGTGGAATCATCTATTTTGAACCCTATGTTAATGCATCTATTGTAGCAGGGCTAGATTGGGTAAATGTTGAAGGGTATGTAAAAGGACGTGTAGATAGTGAGTTTCACATACCGACTGGGTATATCCAAGTTGAACCGAGTATTACTGCTGGAATCAATGCAAAATTCTTATTATATAATCAGGAAATTCTGAGTAAGTCCGTACAAACACACTGGGATAATGATAAGGAGAAAATTTCTACTACTATGCTAAGAGTAGCTCCAAGTTCCTTTGTGATGGAGTTCGACACAGACAATGCCAAGCTTGAACCAATGAGCAGGAATTATCTTAATAGAGAGTCACCACCCATGATGAGTAATTTATTAAGCTATGATAGTTCAGAAGAAGTGAATCCTCAAATAGAAGTCATGAAAAATAATATTTACCCGGAAGCAGAAGTTAAACTTGTAAAAAATAGTGATGAAATTTGGATGGTATGGACAGACGATAATCCAGAACGTTCAACAATGAATCGTACGCAAATGAGGTGTTCTGTATTAAAAGACGGAAACTGGTCTTCTCCTGAATGGATAGGAGGGGATGGAACCGCTGATTTCACTCCAGTATTGACATCTACAGAAAACGGCGTGTTAATGGCATGGCAGAATATCAAGCAGGTTATGCCAGAAGTTGCTGAACTAGGTACATTTATTAAAAATAGTGAAATAAGCGTTACTGAGAGTGATTATAAGACTGGTGATAGTGATATGAAGGTGGTAATGTTAACTGATGATGACAAATTCGATCATTCACCTAAGCTTGCTGCAGACGGTAATAATGCACTATTAGTTTGGACCAAATCAGAAGGATTAGGGTTTATTCCAGGATCAGATATGAAAGAATACCTATCACCTGAAAATAGTGACCGTTTAATGTACTCAAGTTGGGATGGCAGCACATGGAGGACACCTGTGGAAATTGAAGATTCTCTACCTACGGTAATGAATTCTAGCCTAACTATGCAAGGAGATAAAGGATTGCTTCTTTATACCCTTGATATGGATAATGATCAGTCAACACAAGAGGATAGAGAACTTTTTGCTAGAATTCATGATGGAAATTCATGGGGAGAGAAGAAACGGATTACTAACAATCAGGTTTCAGATTCCAACCCTAAAGCGGTCTATAGTAATGGAGAATGGTTCATAACATGGCATGAAGATGGAAGCATCATGTATAAAGAGGGATTAGATGGAGAAATCAAAACAGAGGAATGTCTAGGCAGTGTAGGGAGTAACTATGAGAGTGCTATAAGTGATGGTGCAAAACCATTAATAGCTCTTACTTATAAAAAAATTAGCGGTAATAATATGAGTAATCTTTTTACATGTTTCTATGATATTGACAAGAATGTTTGGAGCCATGAGATTCAGCTGACAGAAGGGGAAGGGTATGTTCGCTCAGTTAATCCAGTATTTACAGAGGATGGAAAGTTGAACATAGCTTATACTCAAGCAGAAATAGTTACTGAAGTAATAGAAGGTGTTGAGTATCAAAACGCCAGCGATAAAGTTGATCTTCGTATGTTAACTTATACACCAGTACATGATTTGTCATTAGAAGAAGAGGATGCTCTACAGTTTTTCCCTGAAAATCCATTACCAAGCACTATGGTGACGATTACTGCCACTATTAGAAATGAGGGAGACTTTGCTGAAAACGCAATACTTTATCTATACGATGGGAATCCAAATGACGGTGTAAAAATCGGTGAAGCCGCAACAAAACAGCCTATTGCAGCACGTTCTTCGACTCAGATTGAGGTAGAATGGCTTGTGGATTCAAAAGAACTAGAAAAATATGATATATATGCTGTTGTAGATTCAGACAATGCTATTATAGAATCTAATAAAATGAACAATACTATAAAGCATGAAATAGTTACTACAGATATTGCAGTCACTGATCTCGAGTGTGAGAATATCGCAAAAGATGATTATCTCGTAAAAGCTAATATTGCAAATAGAGGAAGTAAATCTATTGAAGGAATCAAAGTCCAACTTAATCACATACAAAGTGGACACATTTTGCAAACAAGAGAGATTGAACAATTAAAACCAGGACAGGAGGCAAGTTTGAACTTTATATTTTCATCCAATGGTTTAGTTGAAAATGAAAATGGAAAAATCAATATGATGTTGAGCACTCTAATTCCAGATGATATTGAGGAGTTTTCCACGGAGAATAATATCTCTGAATTCATGTTGGAATCAGCTCCAATTGTTGTGGATAAAGTGAATCCTGCACCTGATGAAACTCAGATTGGTATTCAGGAACCATTGATTATCAGTTTTAATATGAATGTTGAACGAGGAAAACAGTTCGACCAAATAATACTAGAAGATAACTTACTTAATACAATATATATTAACAAAACCCTTGAAAACAATACACTCACAGTGACTCCACAAAGTCCATTGGAATATAATACCCAGTATACACTTACAATACCTGAGAAAGCTCTTGGAGATTCCTATGGACATACCATGGATGATGTATACAGCTTAAGTTTTGTTACTACAACAAGTAGTCCAGAGATAGTTTTTTCCTATCCTGGCGATGGAATGGAAGATTTAGATTTAGATATAGGGATTAAAATACAATTTAATCAAGATATTCTAGATGGTCCTACCTTTGGAGGCATTGCAATGTATGGACCTAATTCTAAAGAAATATCTAAATCCTTATCTATTGAAGGAGCGTGGCTATCTATAAATGCTGATAAGAAACTAGATAAGAATACAACGTATTCATTAATGATTCCTAGAGGTGCCATAAAGAATGATAAAGATGAAGCACTGCAAAAGGATTATATACTAGAATTTACCACTGGTCAGCCAGATGAAAATAATAACAGCGATAATGATTCAGGAAATTCGAATAGTGTAGATTCTTCGGAAATACCTGATAATCTATCTTATTACAGGATTAATCGTCAAACTCTGAAGGATGGAACTAGCATAGCGATTGTCAGCATTGACCAACAGTCCATATTTAAGCTGAAAGCTAATGAAGAAAAAGAAGTTATTGTCAATGTGACTGATGTAGTAAAGGATGATAAAACAATAAAGATTAGTCTAACTGGAAGGGCCTTAAAACAGCTTATTACAGACCATATGGACTTGCACCTAATAACTGGAAAAGGTGATATGAGTCTTCCAGTAGAATTGATAAAATCTCTTACAGGAGAAGAGGGAAATTCTATGACGATTACCTTTTCCATAAAGGATGAGGCAATCGATGATAATGATAGAGTATCCAAAAAATTAGATTTCTCAATTGCTGTAGGACAACAGCAAGTTACTGAATTTGAACCGGAAGTAATAGTCAAAATTCCTATAGCTGGATTTAGTAATGCTAAAAGAGTTATTGTCTGTGTATATGATGAAGATACCCACAGTTGGAAGCCTGTTGGTGGTGTAGCTGATGCAGTAGAAGGGTTAATTACTTTTAATACAAAACATTTTTCAACCTATGCTGCATTTGAGACAATAAAACATTTTGATGATGTTACAAGCAGTTGGGCAAAGGAAAAAGTCGAGATTCTGGCATCTCGTCGTTTGGTATATGGGAAGACTGAGAAAGCTTTTGCACCTGAAGACAGTATCACAAGGGCTGAATTTATTACAATGATAGTACGATCCTTATATATGGATAATTCAATTATCAAAGGTACTTTTATAGATGTTCCTAAAGATGCTTGGTTTGCAGACGCTGTTGAAACTGCTTATGAAATAGGTCTTGTCAAGGGCAGTGGAGATTCTATATTTAATCCTAATTCTCAAATCAGTAGGGAGCAGTTGGCAACAATAGCTTATAGATTTTACCAGTATAAAAAAACTGGAAGTGAAATTCTTAACAAAAGGAGTACTGAATTTGAAGATTCACACGATATTTCTTCTTATGCTAAAGAAGCTGTGAATTTTGTTGCAAATACAGGGATAATGATAGGTAACGGTGGTAGGTTTAATCCTAAACGCAGTGCCACCAGGAAAGAAACAGCTGTAGTTCTTTATAGGCTTCTTGAGTACATGAGGGAATTATAAGAAATCAATAAATAATTATCTAATAGCATATTAGCCAGTTTAAATGGTATTCATTTAGGCTGGCTCTTGCTATGCTATTGATATGATTTGTTATTATTTATTCTTCTATAGAACAATTACTTTGCATTCCCAACTTTCTAATTTTCTTATAAAAATAAACAGTTAGACAAAGACATAAACACTCAGATAAAGGTATTGCAAGCCATACTCCGTTTAATCCAATAAGATAAGGAAGAGTTAAAACTAAAACTATCTTAAATATAATAGACCTGCTAAAAGAAATGATAGCTGAATATTTACCATTATTTAAGGCTGTAGAAAATCCTGATCCAAGAATATTGAATCCATTAATAAAAAATGTAAAACTAAAAATCTTAAAGGCTTCAGATGTCATCTTAATTAATTCTGCATTCTTTGTTTCAAAAAGCGAAATAAGCTGATATTTAAAAATATTGCATAGGATGAAAGAAACAACACTAATGGTACCTATGATTATAATAGATATTTTTAGTAGCTTATTAATATTTTCAATAAGATTAGCACCAAAATTATAACTTATAAGTGGTTGTATTCCTGTAGCTATACCAATAAATATTGATGATAGCAAGAAATTAATATATAGAATGATAGATATGCTTGAAACACCCAACTCACCAACCAGATTTAACAAAACTATGTTGAAAATAAAAGTAGTAATTCCAGCAGAAATACTTGAAACCATTTCAGATGAACCATTGACTAAAGCTTCTCTAATAAAACCAAAATCAATCTTAGTTAAAATAAAGCGGATTTTAGAAGATTTAAAAGCAAAATAAATAATACCAACTAATCCGTTAATAAAAGCACCAAGTATAGTTCCAAATGCTGCCCCCTTAATGCCCATATCCAAAGAATAGATAAAAATATAATCAAATAAAATATTTACCAGTCCACCAGCTATTGTTGCTGCCAAAGACAAATTGAATTTTCCTTCTATTCTAAGAAAAACCTCAGTAAACAGTTTGGCAACAAAACAAAAAGACCCTATAAACAGGATAAATAAGTAATCCTTTGCATAAGGAATCATATCTCCTTTGGCACCTAATAGATTTACTATTTGGTCTGTAAAGAAAATTCCTATGAACAGATAAAAGAAGCAAATAAAAACTAGTACATATATCATGCTGCTAAAGTTTTTGTTTGCTTTTTCTATATCCTCTGCTCCAAGATTGATTCCAATAATCGCTGATGCCCCAATAACAACCATAAAGATACTACCGAATATAAAATTAAAGGCAGGTATAGTTATGTTAAGAGCAGCAAGAGCAGTACTTCCTAACCGATTAGATACAAAAATGCCATCAGTCATAGTATATATGGATATGAATACCATGGATATAATAGTAGGAAATACAAACTTCAAATAGTTTTTTAAATCAATTTTTGTAAAATCTTTATTCATATGTAATTCTCCTTTGTGTTTTATTGACAAGCTATAGTATAAACCTTATTATTACTATAAGGTCAATGGTTATTTTGCAAAAATAAATAAAATGTCGGTAGGAGTGATGATATGAAGAAAAAATATAGAATTGGAGAAGTAGCCAAGATAAAAGACATTGATGCACAAACACTTAGATATTATGATAAATTAGGATTGTTATCACCTGAGATTATTGATAAAAAAAACGGATATAGGTATTATAGTATAGAGCAATTTATGGATGTGGATTGCATAAAATTTTACAGAATGATTGGATTTACATTAAAAGAAATGTATGAGTTCAAGGAAATTACAGATATAGAAGAATCAATAAGTATATTAAAAAATAAAAAAGACATATTTAAAGAAGAAATAAGAAAAAAACAAGCAATACTAAAGGATATGGAAATAATAATACAAGGAATTGAAGATAAAAGTAAGTTATATAAAATCAATGGTAATAATATAGAGATAAAAGAATGCAAGGATATATATGGTGTAATTGGAGAATGTAAAACAGCAAATGATTGGTTTGAATTTGAGACAAAATTAGGTGAACTTACCAAGAGATATCCAAAGTATTCCGAGATAGGTCATAATAAGGATATTATATTAATTTATAATTATGACATTCTGAATAGAACAAATAAAGAGGAGATGGAATTTGCTGGAAAAATATTATTGCCTATACATAAAAAGTTTATGGATGATGAAAATGTTGAGAAATATCCATTAGGAAGATGTTTAGTTGCCTATCACAAAGGTTCACATGAATCAGAAGGGGATTTGTTTAAAAGAATCGAAGAGTTCATAAGAGATAATAAAATAAACATAAGAGGCGATATAGTAGTAACTGCAATAATAAATGAATTTATTATCAATAATCCGGATGAGTTTTTAGTTGAAATAAAAGTACCAATTGTTTAATAAATAGAGGCTTACAGCTTTACCAAGTAGAGATGAAATGGAAATCATATAGAGCTATCCAATAAAAATGTTTTTAATATATTAGTAAACTCTTCAGGTCTTTCTTTTTGGGCCCAATGTTACAGCCTTTCATAATATGTAGCTGACAATTTTTTATAACTTTACTAGCTTTTATGGCATATTTTGATGGAACTCCAGAATCTTTTTCACCATTAACTATTAAAACTGGCATTTCCAGTTTAGATAAGTGAGATGCCAAGTCTGTAGTTAATTCTTTCTTACCCAGTTCATATCGTTGTAAAAGCTATATCATCTGTTGATGCTTTACTATATGGTTTCTGTGAAAAGACTTTCATTGCTAAATTTATTATTTTATCTTGTTTCCATTTTTCTAGAGAATGGAAAACTTCGTGCATTGTTGTCTCCTCCAATCAATTTAACACAGTTTGAATTATAAGCAAATTATAGCAAATTGACTCAGATTTACAACCCATATGAATTAAAAATATTTCTTGACTAATATGTCGGCAACTGATATAATTGTGTCATCAAACGATATGTCGTCAGACGACATAAAAAATTAATATATATATATATAATGGAGGTATAATCGTGCCAGAGAGTAATGAAAGAATGGCTCTAACTGAGGCTGTATTCTATATTTTACTAACATTAAAAACACCTCTTCATGGTTATGGCATTATGCAGCATATTAGTGAAATCAGTAACGGAAGTGTTCAATTAGGTAGTGGTACCCTCTATGGTGCTATCAATACTTTGCTAAAAAAGGGCTGGATAAAAATATATCACCAAGAAGGTACTAGCCGTAAGAAAAAAGAATATGTAATAACAGAACAAGGCTTACATATAGCGAATCAAGAATTACTGCGTTTACAACATCTGACCAAATTGGGTGAAGACATTTTAGGAGGTAATAATCATGACTAAGCTAGCTTTTAGGTATTTTATCGATTATGAAAAAGAAGAAAAATGGCTTAATGAAATGGAAAGTAAAGGATATCATTTCCTTCGATATTGTTTTTTATTTTATATATTCACAATTGGCGAACCTAATACTTATACTTATAGAATTGAATTACTGGAAAATATGACAACTAGTTATGAAAGTAGAAACTATCTGGATTTCCTAGCTGATACAGACATAGAGAATGTAGCATCATGGGGAAGATGGGTATATCTGAGAAAAGAAAAAGACAAAGGTCCTTTTGAACTTTTTACTGATTTGAAGAGTAGATTAAAGCACTTTAAACGTATTTTTTATCTATATTTAGCTTTATCACCTTTACTAATCAGTACTTCCATCAATTTGATAAATTTAGCATGGGATGGCGGGACTTTTCTGAAAATTGTTAGTGGATTATATGTAATGCTGTTAATATTTGTAATTACACATGGTGTAAAGACGTATTTGAAAATTAATAGAATACAAAAACACATGAATCTGCATGAATAATTTGAATGTAAAATTGTTTAATGCAGAATATGGACTATATCCACAAGCATATATGATTATTATACGTCTTGAGCAATCAGTCCATAAGAATCATTATAAGATATTTTAACATATTATATAAGCGGTATTCTTTTATCTATAAAAACTCTATCACTTTGCTTAACTACTAATTTAGGAATAATAGCAGTAATTAATTCTTTTTCAGAATTTTTTATTTTTGAAAGTGAATCAACAATTTGGGGAAGGGTATTGACATCACCTTTTACCATACACTTAAGAAATTTATTAACTAAGACCAGCATTTGTTCTTTAAGTTTTGTATATTCTATGATAATATTTTCTGCATTGCGGATATATGAGTTTTCCTGCATATATTTCAGTCTGTTAACCATTAATAATTTATGGCTATAAATATTGTGGATAGACCTATAATCAAATGCCTTTTTATGCCTATATATATCCGCTAAGAAATCCATAACTGTGTCATATACTTGTAAGCCATAAGTTTCACCACGCCAAGGCATTCTATATGCCCTGAATCTATCAGTGGTTTCCACACATTCAAGATATTCTATAAAAGAATCTCTAACAAGCTTGGTGTCAAAAGTATACTCTGATGATTTGTCATAACTTAGTAATAAAACACCACCTTTGAAATCAAGTACAAAATCCTTTTTTTCACTAATCATCTCTATAGATTTGATTAATGATTCATAGGGCACTTTTTCAAAAGAATACTTATTTTTGAATGTAAAATCAGCAACATGAACAACTTCCTCAGAATCATCATATCCAAATATAATCATATCATGAGGTAATGTATCATAATTCAAAAAACATCCTTGATCAACAACAATGTAAATATAGTTATCTTGATCAATGCATGTTTTTATAAATTCCAGATAATCGTTACAGAATGATTTAATTAATTTGCGTTTAATCAATTGTGTATATAATAAAGGACATGTGAGAAAACTATCATCACCACGAGGTATAAAATCTAAGTTACATGTATTACTGAAAGAGTTGGCAACAAGTTGTATGTAATTACTATAAATCCACTCTACATTATTGCAATTTGCTTGCAATATAGAAAAAATGCCTGCTTGCCAAGTCCAAGTGGCTATTGCAGGGTATTGCATTGGTAATATTTTAGACTTCATGTACAAAATCCACCTTTCTATATAACTGCATTATTCTTGTCAATGTTTAAAATTAAGTTCTATTTTAATATATTATTAAAAATAATATATTGCCTTGTATTAAATTTTCTAACAATATTGTATAAAAAAGTTATTGAATTGTCAATAGTTTTTTTATTTTGATAAAAAATATACATTTTAATCAATTAATACTATAATATGCAAAATATTTACAGTTATTTTGGGATATATTTACTATTTATTAAAGAAGCTCTTTTGACAGAATTGTAACCAAAACGGCCACGAAGTTCATCTACTAATTTATCAATTTGCTCTTTTTTTTGAGTGTTTTTTTCATTTGGAAAAAGAGATAATTGTTTATAATCTTGATTGCCAAAATTCCCTATACCAACACCAAGCAATCTTACTGGTTTATCTAATGGTATATGCGCTAGCAGGTTACATGCCATATTATAAATTGTATCAGTTACATCGGTAGGTTCTTCAATAGTAATACTTCTAGTTATGACATTAAAATCATTATACTTTATTTTAATTGATATAGTTTTACCCTTCGAAATGTGTTTCCGAAGTCTCCAGCTAACTGAGTCTGCTAAGAGGAGGGCTTCTTTTTTAAGTTCCTCCAAATCACTTACATCAAAAGAAAAAGTAATCTCATTACTAATGCTTTTCATATTATTCTTTACATTAGGATTGATGATATTACTACCAATACCATTTGCAGAATTGTGGATTTCCTTAGCATATTTGTTACCCACAATTGTTTCTAATACACTTATTGGACATTTAGCTAAATCTCCAATTGTAGATATGTCCATTTTATTAAGTGCTGCAGTGGTTTTCTTACCAACACCATATAATTCTCCCACTGGTAGATGCCATAATTTTTCTTCTACATCCTTTGGATAGATATGGGTAATACCTAGGGGTTTCTTATAGTCAGATGCCATTTTGGCTAGTAATTTATTAGACGATATTCCTACTGAACAAGGTATATCTAATTCACCTAGTAATCTGTTTTGAATAGTTATAGCCACCTCATGTGGCGAACCAAAAAGATTCTCTGTCCCAGTCATATCCAAAAATGCCTCATCAATTGAAAGTTGTTGTTTCAAAGGAGTATATTCATCAAAGATATCCATTATTTCTTTTGATATATTACTATAAAGATTATGTGTCGGCTTCACAACAGTAGCCTCCGGGCATAACTTCACAGCCTGCCAAATAGGCATAGCCGTTTTCACACCATAAGCTTTGGCATCATAACTGGCAGCTAATACAATACCACGTCTCTTCTGCGGATCTCCCCCCACAATTAAAGGCACATCTTTCAATCTTGGATCATTAGCCTGCTCACAAGAAGCAAAAAAAGAATTCATATCAATATGAAGTATTGTTCTCATAATTATCCCTCTTATTATATGGGTATATAATTTTATTATTGATTATCACCCGAATATATGTTCTTATATAATAATACCATAAAAATGAAGTGGAATGAATATATTTTTTGTTTTGGATATTATATTGCATTTGCCTATCAATGAGTATATAATATACTTTAAATAATTTGCAAAATATGAATTTACTTAAGCTTTAACTTACTTATGTTAAGTGTTTTGAATTAAACACATTTATATATTAAAAATACATTAGTAACAAGACATTTTTTATAGTTTTATGATATTATTAAAAATAAGACAGAATATATTCAAGTTATTAAAACTTAAGTATGAAATTATAGGAAAAAATTTTCCTTATTAAGAAGGGGGCATTCAAATGCTAAATATTAAATATGAATTGACCAAAGACCTAAAGCAAAAACCAGATTTCAATAATCTTGGATTTGGAACAAAATTTACTGATCATATGTTTATCATGGATTATACTGAAGGAAAAGGATGGCATGACCCAAGAATCGTACCATATCAACCAATCTCCCTAGATCCTTCAGCTATGGTTTTTCATTATGGACAAGAAATGTTTGAAGGAATGAAAGCATACAAAACTGAAGATGACAGAGTACTTTTATTCAGACCTGAAAAAAACATTCACAGAACTAATGTAACTAATGAAAGACTATGTATTCCACAGATAGATGAAGACGATATGTTTCAAGCTATCTACGATCTAATAAAAGTAGAAAAAGACTGGATTCCAACTCCAAAAGGAACATCTCTGTATATTAGACCTTTTATCATAGCTACAGATCCTTTCTTAGGTGTAAGAGCATCTAATTCTTATATGTTCATGGTTATATTATGTCCAGTTGGTGCTTATTACAAAGAAGGTATTAATCCTGTAAAAATATGGGTTGAGACTGAGTATGTTCGTGCAGTAAAAGGTGGTATTGGTTTCGCTAAGACAGGCGGAAACTATGCAGCTAGTATCAAAGCTCAAATGAAAGCTAAAGAAAGAGGATATTCTCAAGTATTATGGCTTGATGGAGTAGAAAGAAAATATGTTGAAGAAGTAGGAACAATGAACGTATTTTTCAAAATTGATGGAGAAGTTATTACACCATCTCTTGAAGGTAGTATATTAGCAGGAGTTACAAGAGATTCTGTTATTGAATTATTAAAATCTTGGAATATACCTGTTTGCGAGAGAAAACTTTCTATAGAAGAAATCTATGATGCAGCAGAAAAAGGAATACTTGAAGAAGCTTTTGGAACTGGAACAGCTGCTGTTATTTCACCAATAGGAGAACTTAACTACGATGGTAAGGTAATCGGTATAAATGATGGAAAAATAGGTGAAATATCTCAAAAGATTTATGATACAATCACTGGTATACAAACCGGTCATGTGGAAGATACTTTCGGATGGGCAAAGGAAATAAAATAGTTGAAAATGAATCATTAATATAAATTAAAAAAGAGGGTTAACCCCTCTTTTTTAATGTTGTATTTTATTATTATTATTGAACAATTATTTTAAGATTAATAATTGTCCAATAATAATTGATGGTAATAATAATTACAAAAAAACTGATTATATCTTTTGAATTATAATATTTAAGTATAGTTGTTATTTAATATACATTATGATATTATTATTTGTGTTGTTTTAATTATAAAAAAGAAGTATAAAAAACTTTTCGCTTAAATTAATGTTTGTTTATTTGTTAATGTATTTATATAAATATATCATGAATAAAAATATGGGGGCTAATAAAGTGTTGAGGTTTTTGCATATAAAGTCTTTAAAGAGCAATATCATGCTTTGTTTTTCAGTAATTTTCATTCTTGTTCTATGTATTATAGGTGTAATAGGTTATAGTTTTTTCTCAAAGGTTTTAACAAATGAAATATTAAGTAATACAGAAAAGATAATAGATCAAACTAGTAGTAATATAGATCTTTATTTTGGTCAAATAAAAAATTTAACTCAAATAACTGCTAGTAATTATAATATAATTAACGCACTAAAAGAAGATGAAAATGGCCAAGATTCAAATCTTTTATTTTATAATAGAAGAATATCCGATGTATTGCAGCAAACTAAGAAATTCAATCTAAGAATTAAAGATTTAATTATTATTAGGCGAGACGGAACTTGTTATAACTATTCCAATTCTTGTGTTAAGGAAGATTATAATTTTTTTGAACAGGATTGGTTTCCAAAATTTGATGATAAATTTGCTAAGGTTTGTTTTACGGGTATACATCAACAAGATTATTATGTACTTGATACAAATTGTGAAGGAAGTGTTGCTTCAACAGTTATTCCCATTATGGATTATATGGATATAAGCAGACAATTTTTTGCCATGCTTCTATGTAATCTTAATATCAATGATGTTAAAGAACTTACCAAAGGAGCAGAGCTAGGAAAAACTGGATTTTTTTTGATTATTGATAAAAATAATGAATTAGTATATAATCCCACCTATTATGTTTTTGATGAAGATTTCAAGGAAAATATATTGACTAATTTAAATAGCGATAGTGGGCAGTTTATTTCTAAACATAATAAAAATCATGTTCTTATTGTACATAAAACATCGAAGATAACTGGATGGAAAATCATATCTATAATTCCCATGAAAGAGATTCTGAACCCTTTAAATAATATAAAAAGTTTTACATTCATTTTAATTATTATCTGCGTAATTATTGTTATTATAGTATCTATACTGATTTCAAGAAGGATTACTAAGCCTATCTCTCTTTTAATTGATAAGATGGTAGATATAGGACGTGGTGATTTTGATATAAAGCTCTATGATGATAGTACCATTGAAATGGAAATGTTAAGCAGTAATATAGATATAATGATTGAGAGGATTAATAGATTAAATAGGGATATATATTCATATAAGATGAAAAGTAAGGAAGCTGAGATAAAAGCATTACAAAGTCAAATCAATCCACATTTTTTATACAATACTCTACAATCAGTCAAGGCTCTAGCATTATTTAAGAAAACCAATGATATAAGTAAAATAGTCACATTAATTGGTAATATGCTTAGATATGCTATCTATAATTCAGATGAATTAGTAAACATAAGTAGTGAAATAAAACACCTCAGTGATTACATTAAAATACAAAATTATAGATATTCAAATAAATTTGAATATGAAGTTCTTGCTGAAATCAAATTAGATCAATATAAAACTTTGAAACTTATTTTACAACCTATTGTAGAAAACAGTATAATTCATGGGTTACAAGAAAATATTAAAGGATTAATAACTATTAATATATTTCTACATGATAATAATGTACACCTTAGAATTGATGATAATGGAAAAGGAATGTCATCAGAAGAATTACAAAGAATAAGATCATATATTAACGATACAAGCCAAAAAGATAAAAGTAACAGTATTGGTTTGAAAAATGTTAACGAGAGAATTAAATTGAAGTATGGTGAACTATATGGTGTAGAGATTGATTCAAAATTAGATATTGGTACAAGAGTTACTATAATTATTCCGCAAATAAATTCTTGAGAGGATGAATGAATTTGAAAGTTGTGATTGTTGATGATGAGATTCTTACTTTGCAATTACTAGAAAATATTATTGATTGGGAAAGTTTAGATATTAGTATAGTAGGGGTGGCACAAAATGGTTATGATGCACAACAAATTATTAAGAGAACTTCTCCTCACATACTTATTACTGATATAAAAATGCCCAAAATGGATGGGATAGATTTAATAAAATGGGTCAAAGATTTTGATAGTAAAATAAAAGTAATAATATTGAGTGCTTATGGAGAATTTGAGTATGCACAAGAAGCATTGGCTCAAGGTGTAGTTGAGTATTTATTGAAACCTATTGATGAAGAAAAATTATATAAATTGGTAAAAAGATTAAAAGTTGAAATACAAAAGAATATATACATACAGAAAGAACTTACAAACATGAAAAAGATTGAATGCAGGCAGATTTTCAAACAATTACTATATCCATGTGATATTGCTAGAATTAATAATATTTCAGAAATTGAATCAAGAATTGGTCAAAGAGAATATAGATTATTGAATATAAATGTAGATAATCTATCTTATAATGATTACATAAAATTTAGTGAACTTAAGGATGAAGAAATAAATGATATAACAGATTTTATAGAACTTAGCTTGAAAAATTCTAATGAGAATATTGATGTAATAGTTTCGGAAGGATATTTTGGAGAGTGGGTTGCTCTTATAAGATATTATGATGAGGATTATAAAGATATAAATTTTAATAGGTATAAAAAGTTAACTGAATTGTTGATATATGATTTTTCTTCGAAGATTGGAATAAATTGCTTTGCTGGTATTAGTATGAAGCACGTAGGAGTTAGCGAGATTTATACTGCCTATTATGAGACTCTTGATTTAATAAAATACCGTTTTTATCTAGGAGATAATATTATTTTAAGTAATGACTGTAATCATATGCAGTTTAATTTAAAAGAGTTAAAATTTATTGATCAACAAAAGATGCTTTTACAACATATAAATGCACATAATGAATTGGAAGCTATAAATCTATTAACCCAAATTTTTCGAGAGATTAATGATAGTGCGACAATAGAACCAGATAAAATATATGATTTTTGTTATGAATTAATAGTTTTGATTAGACATAAGTTCTGTCAAGGAAAAGTTAATGGAAAAGTATTAGATATAGTTGATGATATAACTATAGAAAAATTAAGAAATTATAAAACTCTAGAGAATCTAAAAGATTATATGATTAATCTTTGTAAGGATATAATAAATCATTTCATAAGTATTGAAGAAAAAGAAAGCAGTAAACTGATACAGAAAGCAAAAGAATACATAAATTTAAAATATAATACTGCAATAACTTTAGATGAAATATGTGAATATGTTTCTGTGAGTAAAAGTTATTTTTGTTATATGTTCAAAAGAGAGATGGGAGAAAGTATCTGGAATTATCTTACCAGCTATAGAATAGAGAAAGCAAAAAATCTGCTTCAAAATACGGATATGAAAAATTATGAAATATCTTATTATATAGGGTATGAAAATGCAAGTTATTTTACAAAAACATTTAGAAAGCTTACAGGAATGACACCTCATGAATTCAGAAATAAGAATATTGTACAATAAAAGAATATACAGTTGTAAATAGTAACATAGTTTCTTTCTTTTTGAATATCTAGTAAGTATAATAAAACATAGAGGATCCTTTAAATAAATAAAAAATACAAGGAGGGTAATTATGAAGAAAAGTCTTTCCGTTATTTTGGCTATAACTATCTGCTTGTCAATTGTATTAGCGGGATGTCAAAATAAACAAGGAGAAAAGGGTACCAAACCTACAGATGGTACTACAGAAGAAGTAGTTACTTTAAAACTTATGGGGTGGGATAATGAAAGTCAGCAAAAAGTTTATTTAGAGCCTTTTAGAAAAGATAATCCGAATATTAAGATAGAATATCAATTCGTAGATAATAAACAATTTGACAATGTATTAAATGCTCAATTGGCCGCTAATGAGGGTCCGGATATAATTATTGCTGGAGCTCAAGTCAAAAATCTTGCAGCAGCTGGTTACTTAACAGACCTTACTAATGAACCAATAGCCAATAAGTATATGGAAACAGGATTATCTGCCTTTAGTTTTGACGGAAAATACTATGGTATTCCAAAACTATCTTGGTTTGAAGGGGTGTTTTATAATAAAAAAATATTTGCAGAAAATGATATAGAAATACCGAAAACATATGATGAATGGTTGCAAATTCATGAAACTTTAAAAGAAGTTGGAATAAAACCACAAACTATGGGGGCAAAATCATGGGAACCTATGATGAAACAATCTATGGGATTATTATTAAATGAATTTTATGCAACTGATGCAGGTAAGAATTTTGATGAAGATTTTGACAGTGGAAAGAAAACAGTAGAAGGTAATTGGAACGATGCTTTAGATAAATGGGGTATAATGGTTGAAAGAGGTTATATAACTAAGGAAATGTTAGGATTAGATTATGATCAGGCATTAGAAGAATTTGCACTTGAAAAAGCTGCAATGTGGGATTCAGGTCCATGGTCAGATGTAGCGCTAAAAGAGAAGAATCCTGACTTGGATTATGGTATGTTTCCATTTCCAGGTTCTAAAGAAGGAACAGGATGGTTAGTTGGTGGACCTGGTGGAGCTTTTTGTATCAATAAGAATACAAAGCATAAAGAGGCAGCAATTAAGTTTTTGGAATATATCTCAACACCAGAGATTCAAATTGCTTGGGCTAAAGAACAATCTGGAAGTAGTTTTTTAAAGGGTGTTGAAGTTGAATTAGGACCTGTATATGAAGACTGTGCGAAAGCATTTAAGGCTGGTAACGTTTACTGTCCATGGAACAATTGGTTTGGTGCACAATCAATTATTATGGAGATGGGTAAGGCAGAACAAGATTTTATAGCTGGGCAAAAAAATATTGAACAAGTTGTCAAAGCTATTGATAAAAAAGCAGAGGAAATTAAAAGTAATAGAGAGTAAATATATTGAACTTAAATAAATAAGCTTCAAATATTAAGTTCCATATATATAGTTGACTGTAGCAATTGAATAATTACTACAGTCAATTAATTATAAGATGAAAAGGTGATAATAACAGTGAAAAAACTATATAAGAATAATTTGGTACTAAAAAAAGAAATAAAATACGAACTGTTTCTTCTTCCTGCTTTGATTGGGTTTACTTTATTTTTCATCTATCCAGTATTGTGCAGCTTTTACTATAGTACAACTAATTGGAGCCTTTATAATAACGATAGCTTTAAATTTATAGGTCTTCAGAATTTTAATAAGATTCTTGATGATGTAGAGGTATATAGTGGTATATTTAATTCCTTTAAATGGGCATTATTAGTAACATTTTTTCATAATACACTAGCTATCCCACTTGCTGTAGCTCTTGATTCTAAAATAAAAGGAAAGAATTTTTTTAGATCAGTTTTTTTTGTTCCAGCGGTACTAAGTAGTTTGATAGTAGGCTATCTATGGAATTTTATTATGGCTCCAACTGATTATGGCCTTTTGAATAAGGTTATAACATTTTTTGGCGGTCATAATGTAAATTGGTTAGGTGAACCAAAGATTGCTTTGTATTCGGTTTTATTTACACAGATATGGCAATGGACAGGGTGGACAATGATCATATACTTAGCTAATTTGCAGAGTATACCTAGTGATTATTATGAAGCAGCTGAGATTGATGGTGCAAATGGATGGAAGAAATTCAAGGTTATTACATTACCTATGCTAGCTCCATCAATGACAGTGAATCTCCTGCTTAGTATGATAGGGGGATTAAAGGTATTTGATATTATTTTTTCAATGACTCAAGGTGGACCTGGACATGCAACAGAAACGATTATAACAATATTAATAAAACGTGGATTTTCTGAAGGACTTTACGGATATGCTTCAGCGATAGGAGTAGTATTATTCCTTATTATTGCAGTTGTTTCATTGATACTATTAAAATTCTTGATAAGGAGGGAGGAAAAAATAATATGATAAATGGTTCATTAAAGAAGAAAAAGGTACATTTAATTATATTAGAAGTTATATTATTGATTTTAGCAATACTTATGTTAGTACCAATATATTATCTCGTGGTTACAACATTTAAGACTCCTGAACAGGCAACCGCCTATCCAATGGCATTACCTTCTGCTCTTAATTTTGATTCTTATGTAAAGGCATGGAATTTGATGCAATATCCAAGAGTATTTAGGAATAATTTAATTATTACAGGTACGGCTGTATTTGGTGTAGTTATGCTTTCATCAATGGCAGCATATCCCATAGCAAGGAGAAAACACAAATTAAATAAAGTTTTGTTTTTCATTTTTTTAACAGGAATTATGGTTCCATATCAAATGGCTATTATTCCAATATATAAATTAATGATATCATTAAAATTAATGAATAAATTGACGGGAGTAATTCTAATAGACATATTCATAAATGTTCCATTTGCAGTATTTTTGTTTCGGGGATTTATAAGTACTATACCCTATGAACTGGAAGAAGCAGCTGCTATAGATGGATGTGGTATATTTAAGATATTTTGGAAAGTAACGTTTCCTTTACTTAAACCTGTAATTGCCACAGTTGTTATATTAAATTCATTGAATATTTGGAATGATTTTTTGACGCCTTTACTATTTTTGCAATCGAGAAAAAAAGATGTTATATTACAGGAAGTTTATAGAAATATAGGACAGTTTTCCATTGATTGGACCAATTTCTTCCCAATGATGGTATTAGGAGTTGCTCCTCTCGTTGTATTTTATGTATTTATGCAAAAATATATAATAAAAGGAATTTCAAGTGGAGCTATTAAAGGTTAATCAAATATATATAACCTAATTTGATTAGAATAAAATGAATACAAGCTCTAAAGATATTTAGGGCTTGCTATTTTAATAAAAAATAGATGAAGTATAAGAAATATCCAAGTACCTTTAAAGTATACTATGTTTAATATAATTTATATGACCAATTAATTAGGAGTGATGTTTTGAAAGCAATTCAAGAATCAATCAATGAATCATTAAATAGCTTAATAAAGGAATTAAAGCCTAAATTGAATACAAAGTCTAAAATCTTACATATGTTCGAGAATTGTTATAGAAATACTATAGAAACAACTACAAAATTTCTAGAAGACCAAACCACTTTTATTTTTACTGGGGACATTCCAGCTCTGTGGTTAAGAGACTCATCTGCTCAAGTAAGACACTACTTACCCCTTGCTTCATCTGATCCTTCAATACAAAAGATGATTGAAGGATTAATAAGAAGGCAGCTGATGTACATTAGAATTGACCCATATGCCAATGCCTTCAATGAAGAACCTAATAATCAATGCTGGGATATTGATAAAACAGAATTAAATCCTTGGGTTTGGGAGCGTAAATACGAAATTGATTCTCTCTGTTACCCATTACAGTTAGCTTATCTTTATTGGAAGACTACAGGAAAAACATCTATTTTTGATAAGGATTTCAAAAATACCATTTTTTCTATTTTAGAGTTGTGGACTATTGAGCAGAGACATCTTGATAGGTCACCTTATCGTTTTCAAAGATTTAACTGTCCCAAGACAGATACTTTGAGAAATGAAGGCAGGGGAATGCCTGTAAACTATACTGGAATGACTTGGTCTGGATTTAGGCCAAGTGATGATGCATGTACTTTTGGCTATCTCATACCTTCCAATATGTTTGCAGTAGTTGTTCTTGAATATATTGAAGAATTAGCTAAAACTATATATGGAGATGACTATTTAGCTTCTAAGGCATCAAAGTTAAGAAATGAGATTGAAGATGGAATTAATACCTATGGTATATATAATCACCCTAAATATGGAAAAATATATGCTTACGAAACAGATGGATTTGGAAATTATAATCTTATGGATGACGCTAATGTACCTAGCCTTCTTTCTATACCATATCTTGGATACAGAAAAGCTGATGATTCCATATACCAGAATACAAGAAGATTTATATTAAGTACTCAAAATCCCTGGTTTTATGAAGGCAAAGTAGCAAAAGGTATAGGTAGTCCACATACACCTAAGAATTATATATGGCATATAGGATTAATTATGCAGGGGCTTACATCAAATGACAAACAAGAGATTAATGATATTTTAAATACCTTGGAACAAACAGATGGGGATACAGGATTAATGCATGAGGGATTTAACTGCAATAATCCATATGAATTTACAAGACCCTGGTTTGCATGGGCAAATAGTCTTTTTTGTGAATTTATATTAAAAAAAATATAGTGATAATCACTATTAATGAGAATGTGGAAAACCCAATAAATGCTGGAGTACAGTATTTATTGGGTTTTATTAAGTGGGTTTTATATAATTGGTTTATTTTCCATATACCTCAAACTCATATATTCTAGCAGCTAACCAATTTGTTGAAGTTTGAGGATTGGTAATATATAGTCTTACATATCGAGCATTAAATGAAGGCACTGCCCTATCAGTCATGTTCGATGTATTTTCTCCAACAGAATCTGCGTCTATCCAGTTAATTCCATCTTGACTTTGTTGAAGTTTAAAGTCTCTGGTATTATAAACACTGTCTTCTCCACCGCTTCCTGCGTGTTTTACAACCCAGCGGTTAATGTCGTAGGATTCTCCCAAATCCACCATCAGCCATTGTTCTCCTATATCGGTATTAGAACACCATTTACTGTTGTTAGAAGTTGTTCCATCTACTGCATTCTCAGGAGTTTCATTTGCAACATAAGAGTTTGCTGTTACTAGCTTATTAAGTGCAAGATTAAATGATATATCGCCCAATGTAGTTGCAGTAACTTCAGAACTAAAGCTGCTTGTTTCGTTGTTATTCTTAGCTCTTACTTGATAAGTGTGTGTAGAGTTTTTTTCTAGTTCAGAGTGTGTATATGGACTGGCTACATTCTCAACTAAAACTCCATCTACCATAAGATCATAGCTAGTAGCTCCAAATGTTTCATTCCATGAAACATTTATTTGAGTATCACTTGATGGTTTTGCTGTTACTTCTGTAGGAACAGAAAGTTCTTTATTTATGTTCCATCCTTCTAGAATTAATTTAGGTTGTTCACCATTTAGATATTTTGTATCAAAAGTTATATCAACCACTTTTGTTTCCCCAGGTAATAATGAAAAATAGTTATCTTCATAATAAATAGGAAGGACTCTTTCTTCTGATTGGTCTCTTACTACTTTAAGTCTTGCCATTAACGCAACTTTATTGGTATGATTATTGATCGTTGCAGTTAATCTACATGTTGAACCATTGATGGATTGTGTTACTGTTGGTTGAATATTAACTGGTTCCATATTATTAAGATCGCTATATTGAAGCCATTTGTTTCCTCTCCAATAGAAATTGTCAGATATAACATTATCATTAGCATCAGTAAGTTTTAATTTAATAAAATGTACATTGGATAAATCATTTGGGAAAGTGAGAGTAAAGCAGTCACTTATTCCTGTTTCTCCAACATCAATAAATTCTGATTGATAGGACTTTTCAGTTCCATTCATATTATATATCCAAGCTTCAGCTTTTAAATCAGTATAGTTAGTTGTTGTATTATTAGTTACTTTAATTACATTTGTATTGCAATCCCATAAAATATGTGTAGGTTCACATGCTTTTTTTATAGCAAAGAAGGATGCTGTTGGTGCGTAGTAGTAATCAAAGGTCTGCCAGATTAATGAAGGCCAAGCTGGCATACTCATCCATCCTAATAAACCTGGACCTCCTTTACTTGCCCATACTTCAAAGCTGTTTTTGTGTGTTTCCATATTAAGAAGCTGACCTTTTCTGCAAAAATCTTCTATTCCTTGTACTGTACCGTATCTGTCACTTGTAGTTGTTCCATATTCAAGTGGATTATGGTCAAAATAATCATGTATACCCCATATATCATTCATTGGCCAGAGATATTTGTCAGGCATGAATTTTCTATAGCTTTCAATATTTATAGTACTGTGCATACCAAGTTCTGTATGGAATGTTGTTCCTTTAGTTGCAAACATCCTTTTAGGGTCTTGTACATTATAAGGTCCTTCTCCTGTTACAACACCTTTGGAAGAAGCTGGAGAGTAATACCTTGTTCCATCAAATTGTCTAATAGCATTTCGTAGACCTGTATCAATTGCAGATGGTGGATAACCTTCATTTCTGCCGCAATAAATGACAAGTGATGGATGATTCCTTATTTTCTTAATTTTATCTTTTGCATTATTTAGAAACATATCAGTATCATTAGGGTTTGGACCGTCATATGGATTGGCAAGCCAAAAATCATCCCAAATCATAATTCCATATTTATCACATGCTTTATAAAATCCTTCAAAATCTGTTTGACCTACCCAGTTACGTATCATATTCATATTCATTTCTTTATGAAGTCGTACCTTAGTATCAAGGGATTCATCAGTTTCTCTTAACATGGCTTCGCTTAGTCCCCAATTTCCCCCTCTTACAAAAATCCTGACGCCATTACATGAAAGTTTCAAGATGTTGCTGCTATCATCATAAGTATATTCTCTTATTCCAAATGTAATTTCTTTAGTATCTGTTACAATCTGGTCCGCCTCAAATTCAAGCTTAAGGTTATATAGGTTTTGTGGACCATATGTATTAGGCCACCAAAGCTTAGGATTATTAATTGTTAACTGAGAAAAAATGTTTTTGTCAAGGTCTATCTGCTTTTTCTCATATGCATTCAATGTTACATCATAACTAAATGTAATATCCCCTATTGTTCCTTTTAACACTCCACTTACATTATTGCTTGAATTGTTCTGTAATTCAGTACTTATTGCAATATCGGCAGTTGAAGTAGAAGGTAAAGGCAGGTCTGTTTTCACAAATGGATCTATAATAGAGACATCACCGGATCGACTTAAAAATACATTGTTATAAATACCTATATTTCTACCTCTTATAGTAGGTATCCAGTCCCAACCAAGTGAGCAGAGAACAGTTGGTGAATCAGCTGTTAATTTTCCACCATTAAAACAATTTTGATTATATTTTTTAACTTTTACAGGATTTGGATTATCTACTTTATGAATTAATATTGCTAAATAGTTAGTACTGCCAATATTCACCATATCTGTCACATCGAATTTAGCTCTTGTATAGGCTCCGTTAATACTTCCCACTTGACTCCCATTAACGAAAACATCTGCTTTCCAGTTAATGCCGTCAAAATTTAACCAAACTTTCTTACCTTCATATGTTGATGGTACTTCAAAAGAATTTCTATACCAGAAATCATTATATGTAAAAAAAGATTCTGATATTTGAAGCTGTTGATTAGAATAATATGGATCTGGTATTGCTCCAACATTTAGGTAACTAGTTAAAACAGTGCCTGGTACTGTTGCAATAATCCATGAGTTGTCATCAAAGCTTGACGTTGATATATTAGTGCCATTTTGTTCAACAAAGGAAGCATTTTGAACTTTCCAATTTCCTCCTGTAAGATATAATGTTCCATCTGCATTTGGTTGTGGAGCAGGTTGTGGAGTTGGATATGTGTTTCTTACACCATAGATTTGAAATTCTGTTATAGAATAACCTTCATTAGATACACCCTTAGTTGCATACATCCTTATGTATCTTGCACTTGTTGAGGGAAAACTAATTTGGTCTATGTTTCCATCTCCAGTTGTAGTTGAATACAAATCAGTCCAGCTACTATTTGAACTAATGTCATTTGTTGCTTGAATCTTATAAGATTCCGCGTATAACTTAGTCCAATTAAGCTTTACGCTGTTTACTTCACATACTTCTCCTAAATCAACATAAATCCACTGTAGATTGCTATTTTTGCTTAACCATTTTGTTGATTCAAAGCCATCAGTTGCTAGATGAGCTGTGTCATTAAAATTTGCGGTACTTGATGCGTAAGCAGCTCTGTTTATGGCTATATTAGTATTTGTTGATGCATAAACTTTAATCTCTTTTTGATTTGCTGTTAACACAGTACATACTATTAATGCAAATAAAATGATAGATGATAGTATGTTTTTGCAATTTCTCATAAAAACACTCTCCTTAAAATTATTTTTGTAAAGTAGGCTACTTTTAAGGTGATTATATATAATATACGATTATAAATAAAGAGACTATATTACTTTTTATAACCGAACATTATTGATTTTTAAAATAGGATAATTATGTTATATTATGGTTATTTGTTAATTCTTGTAAAACGGATAATATTAATAATAAATATTATTAATTAAATACATATTACCAAATTTTATAATGAATATTTTTTGAAAGTTTTCTTTATTAACTAAATTCATGGAATAAGTTTGCTAGAAATCTTGTTTGTTATATTTATTAATGTTATTATTAATTAAAGTAGTATCAATATAGGGAATATTTTTCGATTTACCACATTAATGTATTTGAGTGGTGGACTGATACAACATATTTGCTAATTGGTAAAATTGCACAAAAATAACATTGAAAAATTGTTGCGTATTTACGACTTAATTCTCATTTTTTATTGGAAAATTAGTTTTGATATGTTATTATATAAGTATAAATGGTATAAATAACAAACTATTTATTGAAAACCTATAGTTCTGCTTAATATCTAAATGTGTTTCTGACAAGGACATAATGAAATAAACTATAGCAAAGGAGCGTAATATGGTAAAGGGATTAAATATTTCTATTTTTACAGGGAATTTTGGCAGTGGTAAGACTGAAATGGCAATCAATTCAGCTTTGAAATCTGCTGAACAAGGAAAGAAAACGGTACTTGTAGATGTTGATGTGGTTAATCCTTTTTTTCGTTCTGCAGAAGTTAAACCTTTATTGGAAGAGAAAAATATTAAGGTGATAACTCCTAATTTTGCAACAACGAATCTGGATATACCTTCTTTACCGGCATCTATTTATAGTGTTTTTAGTATGGAAAATACTAATGTTTTCTTTGATGTAGGAGGCGACGAAGACGGGGCAACCAGCCTTGGTCAATTCAAAAGTTATTTTGATTCTTGTGATTATAAAATGTATTTTGTAATTAACACAAGAAGACCTTTTACTAATAATGAAGAAGATATTATAGGGCTTATGAAACAAGTAGAATTAAGATCAAGATTAAAGATCACGGATTTAGTAAACAATACTAATCTGTCCTACGAAACAACAGAAGATATTATATTACAAGGTCAGAAAATTATTGACAACGTATCGAATATGACAGGCATACCCATAACTTATATAAATGCAAAGAAAGATATATCTATAGAATTACCAGAAAAACATAAAGGCAAATTGTTTTATATGGATTTATTTATGCAACCCAAATTTTAGGATAGAGTGATTATTCTTAATCAGCTTCCTAAAGTATTTTGCTAGATTATGAAGTATTAATAATTATAGGAGCATTTAAATATAACTTTATCCAAACTTACAAAAGATGAACTAATATTTAAGTGTTTCCTTAGGTGAAAGGAGATTACATATGGCAAAGGTAACTTTTAATGAGGAGTTATGTAAGGGATGTGGGTTATGTACCACAGTCTGTCCTAAAAAGATAGTGGTTTTATCAAAAGATAAGATTAATTCAAAAGGATATCATCCTGCCACTGTTACAGACATGGATCAATGTATTGGTTGTGCATTTTGTGCTACCATTTGTCCTGATGTCGTCATTAAAGTAGAGAAATAATTAGAGTATAGAATGGAGGAGTAATAATGGAAAAGGTTTTAATGAAGGGTAATGAAGCCATAGCAGAAGCTGCAATACAAGCCGGATGCAAATATTTTTTTGGTTATCCTATTACACCACAAAATGAAATTCCAGCATATATGGCTAAAAAATTACCTAAAATCGGAGGTGTTTTTTTACAAGCAGAATCCGAGGTTTCAGCCATTAACATGGTATACGGAGCAGCAGGAGCAGGAGCAAGAGTTATGACATCATCATCAAGTCCTGGAATAAGTCTAAAACAAGAGGGCATTTCATATATAGCAGGAGCAGGATTACCATGTGTGATAGTTAACATAGTAAGAGGGGGTCCAGGTCTTGGAGGAATCCAACCAGCTCAGTCAGATTACTTTCAAGCTGTTAAAGGTGGAGGACATGGAGATTATAATCTAATTGTTTATGCGCCATCAACTTTACAAGAGATGGTTAGTCTTACAATGGAAGCTTTTGATATAGCTGATATGTACAGGAATCCAGTAATGATTCTTGGAGACGGAATGCTTGGACAAATGATGGAACCAGTTGAATTCGTTAAACCACCTGCTAGAGAATTACCTGCTAAAGATTGGGCTACAACAGGCTGCGATGGAACTAGAAAACCTAATATTATTAATTCATTATATATAGACCCAGCTGAACTTGAAAAAGAAGTAGATAAGACATATAAAAAATATAAACTCATAGAGGAAAAAGAAGTAAGATATGAAAAGTATAATTGTGATGATGCAGAAATAATCGTAACTGCATATGGAACAACTGCAAGAATAGTAAAAAGTGTAATCGAAATGGCAAAAGAAGAAGGAATCAATGTAGGATTAATAAGACCTATAACATTATGGCCATTCCCTTATGAACCTGTTAGAGAATACGCTGACAAAGACCATGTCAAAGCATTCATGAGTGTTGAAATGAGCAAAGGTCAAATGATAGAAGATATTAGACTTGGAGTGAACGGAAAAAAAGACGTATATTTTTATGGCAGAACAGGTGGTATGGTACCAACTCCTGATGATATTATGGCAGAGATTAGAAAAATAGTGAAGGAGGTATAATAATGAAAGTAGTATTTGATAAACCAAAGGCCCTAACTGAAACTCCTTTTCATTATTGCCCTGGTTGTACTCATGGAATAATACATCGTTTAGTTGCTGAAGCAATAGATGACCTTAATATACAAGATAAAGCTATAGGTGTAGCGCCTGTAGGATGTTCTGTTTTTGCATATAAATATTTTGGCTGTGATATGCACGAAGCAGCTCATGGTCGTGCTCCTGCCGTTGCAACAGGTATTAAAAGGGTTTTACCAGATAACATAGTTTTTACATATCAAGGTGACGGAGATTTAGCATCTATCGGAGCAGCCGAAATTGTTCATGCAGCAGCAAGAAATGAAAATATTACTGTTATTTTTGTCAATAATGCAATCTATGGAATGACAGGTGGACAAATGGCACCAACAACATTAGTTGGTCAAGTAACAACTACATCTCCTTATGGAAGAGATCCAAAACTTGCAGGATTACCTATAAAAGTATCAGAAATGCTGGCTACTTTGGATGGAGCATATTACATAGAAAGAGTATCAGTTCATGACGTAAAACATATAAAACAAGCTAAAAAAGCTATTAAGAAAGCTTTCGAGAATCAAGTTAATAACAAAGGATTTTCATTAATTGAGGTGTTATCAACTTGCCCTACTAACTGGGGAATGTCACCTTCTGAAGCACTTGAATGGGTTAAAGATAGCATGGTTCCAGTATATCCTTTGGGTGTTAAAAAGGAGGGGGAGTAACAATGACTGAGCAACTAATTATTGCTGGATTTGGTGGTCAAGGTGTTATGTCTATTGGTCAAATACTAACATATGCAGGAATGACTGAAAAAAAAGAAGTGTCATGGTTACCATCCTATGGACCAGAAATGCGTGGCGGAACAGCCAACTGTAATGTAATTGTATCAGACAAACCAGTTGCATCACCTATAGTAACGAAAGCTACAGCAGGATTGATGTTAAACAAACCATCATTGATTAAATTTGAAAAAAGTGTGAAGGAAGGCGGTAATCTATTAATTAATAGCTCGCTGATAGATATAAAAGCAACTAGAGATGATATAAATGTATATTATATCAAAGCTAATGAGATTGCAGTTGAACTTGGTAACACAAGAATAGCTAATATGGTAATGCTTGGTGCTTACTTGGAACTAACTAAAGTTGTTAGTATAGATTCAGTTATTGAAGCACTCAAGAAAGTATTAGGAAAATCAAAAGAACAACTTATTCCAATTAATATAAAAGCCATGGAACGTGGAGCTGAATGTGTTAAGTAATGAATAAAAGGAGCTTGAAAAGGCTCCTTTTTTCAATACAATAGTTAAAAGCAAATTGACATTATTATAGTACATATATATAATTTATATATAGCCATATGGAGAAAAATACTTCATAAGAAAGCTAATTCAAAAAAGAGAGGAGTAATAATTATGTATGAAGGAAAAAAAATCAGGTTAAGAGAATATAGGAAATCGGATGTGGAAGCAGCACAAAACTATATTAATGATAAAGAACTGAAAAAGAACCTTAATCCAGGAATACCCTTTCCCTATACGTTGCAAGATGAAGAAAAGTGGTTTGAAAGTAATACTGCATTGAAAGATACATATAATTTTGCTATTGAAACTCTTGAAGATAATATATATATAGGTGGTTGTGGAATAAATCAAGTTGATTGGAAAAATAGTAACGTGGAAATAGGCATATTCATTGGAAACAAAGAATATTGGAATAAAGGATATGGAACTGATGCAATGAATGTACTTGTAAGATTTATCTTCAACGAGATGAATATTAATAAAATAAAATTAAATGTATATTCATTCAACAAAAGAGCAATGAGATGTTATGAAAAATGTGGATTCATAACAGAAGGAGTGCTACGTAAAGAACTTTATAGAGAAGGAAATTATCATGATATCATAGTAATGGGATTACTGAAAGAAGAATTTGTAAAATAAATATGAAAAAAATCAACGGGAATGCTGAACATGATTATTATGTAGCTGACAGCTGATAGAAATACATGACCCAATTGAAAAATTATTCTTGTCGATTATTACCTTCTTGACAAAATATAATATTGTGATACAATATTCTACAATCTATATCATAGATGAATGATTCAAAAATCAAATGAAAACTCAAACTAGTTATATTAACTGGCTTGAGTATATTTTATAATAAAAATTAATTGTTTCGTATAAATTCTCTAATATGGTGAGAAAGTCTCTACCCTGTAACCGTAAAATACAGGACTACGATTTTATAGTATAATTAGTTAGTACCAATTTATTATTTATAAATAGGTGCTTTATAGATTAAAGGAATCAGTTACTCATAAACCAACTGATGTTTTTTGGTCTTACTAAAATTTATGCAATGCATATCTACTATGAATTAAGAGACTTTCCAATAGAAAGTCTTTTTTATATGTTCAAGGAATCTTCCATACTTTCTATTTTAAAATACATACCAGACTACTTAATATGAAACTTCCCAAAAACCAAATAAAAATTATATATAATCGTCATAAGGAGTCTTGTGTAATGCTTGTAGATAGAATAAAAGCAGCAACAAAAGAAGTAAAAGCGGATTTAGTAATTAATAATGTCAATATCGTAGATGTATTTAATCTAGATACATATATATCAGATGTAGCAATTAAAGATGGATATTTTGTTGGAATAGGTGATTACAAAGGAAAAGGTGAAATAGAAATCGATGGGACGGGTAAAACCATTATTCCAGGCTTTGTAGATGGACACTTACATATAGAATCCTCTATGGTTACACCAATTCAATACTCTAATGCAATATTACCTTTTGGAGTAACGACTATTATTGCTGATCCTCATGAAATAGCTAATGTAAGTGGAGTTGATGGAATAAAGTATATGATGGATATGGCTAAACACGTACCATTAGATGTCAATATAATGCTTCCTTCATGTGTCCCAGCCACTAGTCTTGAGCGAGGTGGTGCAATTCTAACGGCTAAAGACATAAAACCGCTATATGAAGAAGAAAGTGTTCTAGGGCTTGCAGAAGTTATGGATTTTCCAGCAGTAGTATCTTGTAATGAGGACATGATAGAAAAATTGCAAGACGCAAAAAACAAAAATCGTATTATCGACGGTCACTGTGCAGGATTTGATATCAATAAATTGAATGCTTATGCAACAGCAGGAATTAAAACTGACCATGAATCCACAACAGCTGAAGATTTAATAGAAAGAAACAGAAGAGGAATCCACACTTTGGTTAGATATGGTTCAGTATGTAAAGATCTACCTAATATTATACCAAGTGTCAATGAGAGAAACCATAGGCTCTTATGTTTTGCAACAGATGATAAACATCTTGATGAGCTGGTGACTATTGGTGGAGTCAATCATAATGTAAAACTAGCTGTCAAGTCAGGTCTTAATCCAATCATAGCTATATCAATGGCAACTTATAATACTTGCCAATGTTATAAACTCCATGAAAAAGGAGCAATAGCTCCAGGGTATATTGCGGATTTTTCAATAATGGATAATATTCAGGATATTAACATTATTGATGTATATAAAAATGGAAAATTAGTAGTAAAAGATAAAAAGCTGATAGATGAAGTTTCAACAGATATATGTGAAAAACCAAAAAAACTAATAGCTTCTATAAATATACCTGAAATAAAAAAAGAAGATTTGATTATTGATATGAAAGGTCATCAGAAAGCTAATGTCATAGAAGTAATCAACAATGGAGTAGTAACTAAGAAATCTATTGAAAAGGTCACAACCAATACTCAAGGACACTTTCAACCAGATATAGAAAAAGATCAGCAAAAAATTCTAGTAATTGAAAGACATAGAAAAACTGGTAACATAGGTAAAGGTATTCTAAAAGGTCTAAAGCTGGAATCAGGAGCAATAGCAACTACTATTTCTCATGACTCTCATAATTTAATTGTTGTTGGAACTAATGACAAGGATATATTGAAAGCGATTGAAGCTATAGAAGAGATGCAGGGTGGAATTGTTGTTGTAAATGGTAATGAAGTATTGGCTAAGTTAAATCTTGAAATATGTGGATTAATCACTACTAGGGACTCTGAAACAGTAATAAAAGATTTAGGAAAGCTTAATAAGATGATAAAGACAATTGCACCAAAAGTTGATATTAATCCATTATTGACACTGTCCTTCATGTCACTTGTAGTAATACCTGAAATCAAAGTTTGCGAAAAAGGTTTATTCGATTTTTCAACTTTTGATTTTATTGATATTTACGTGGAAGAATAATTTTTTATAACATAAAAACTATAACTAAATAAAAAGGAGTAATAATATGCATTATTTAGAACTATTAGAGAGAGCACACAATGGTGAAAAGATTGAAAAAGAACAATGGGATGTAGAGTACATAGTAATCAAGACAATGGAGTTAGTCTCAAAATATGAATTGAAATTTGATAACAATACAATTATTCCAACAGATGATACTCTTATAGAAAATACATTTAAAGCAGCGAAAGAATTGATATCAGAGATTGGTGTATATTACTTGTCAGAAGGTAGACGAATATATCTTACTGAAGAAGAAATAGATGAAGCATTGAAAAATGCTAAACAAGAGATTCTAATGGGAGAAGGAAAAGATGCTGTAACATTATATGCAAGAAAACCAGAAGATACAAGATATCCACTAGTTTGGGCTGGAAATCCAGGATGTCCAACTCCAGAAGATATTTTCAAGCCAACAGTAAAAAGCTGGGCGAAGGAAGAGGTTGTTGATCTTATCACATGTGGTTCATTAACTACAGTAGATGGCTATCCAGTAAGAAAACACGAAGCTTCCGAAATATTGGCAGTTAGAAGAGAACTAGATTTATTGCGTAGTGCTACAAGAGAAGTTGGTCGTCCAGGAATGGGTATGTTAGCAGCAGAAAGTGCAGTTTCAGAAATAGGTGATTTGGCTGCTATTGGTTCTGACCGTTTAAGACCATGTGATAGTCACTTGACAGTTATGCTTAATGAATTGGTTATTGATAGAGATAATATGGTTCGTACTGCAAGCAGTATAGATTATGGCATGAGAAATGCAGGACTTACTTGTACAATGGTTGGTGGATTAGGTGGAGATGCAGCAGGTTCAGCTCTCTTGATGATTGCATCTATTATGGCAGCTAATATCTTATGTAGAGCTGATTACCATCTTTGCCATCCAATTGACTTAAGACATGTTGCAACTTCAACTCGTGGAAGTATGTATGTACATAGTATGGCTTGTCAAGCTTATGCAAATCATGCACCAAATATTATATTCTGTGACATATATCCAAAAAGTGGAGCCTTAACAAAAGAACTATTATATGAGGTAGCAGCTAATGCTATTACAGCAACTGTTTCTGGAGGGCATCTAGAAGGTGTTGGTGCTGCTGACGGATTAGTTCCTCATGGTACTGGCTTAGAAGTGAGATTGATGGGCGAAGTAGGACGTGCAGTTGTGGATAATAGATTAACTCGTGAAACAGCCAATGAAATAGTATTGAAATTATTAGATAAATATGAGCATGTATTTAGTTTAGAAGGTGGAAATCCAGGTAAACCATTTAACGAAGCATATGATGTGGAAAAAATTGAACCAGTAGAAGAATGGGTCAACATGTATGAAGAAGTCAAGAAAGAATTAAATGAAATGGGACTTAATATTTAATTTTTCTATAAAGTCATTACAATAACATGAAAAGGAGACTACAAAGTGAAAGAGAGAAAATTACCTTTATTTAGAAGTGGTGACATTGGTGGTATTGCCTATACTTTAGCAGGTAATATAGTTAACTACATCATTGTAATTGGTGTGTTGCTATATGTATTTGAATGGCCTGAGTATCTAGTATTCGGAAGAGTTATTCCAGGTATGTCCATTGGACTTATGGGTTCAGGTTTCTATTATGCATGGATGGCCAACAGACTGGCAAAAAATGAAGGACGTTCAGATGTAACAGCACTTCCTTCAGGTGTATCTACTCCAGCAATGTTTGTTTACTTATGGGGAGTCATAGCCCCTCTCAACTATGCTATCGGTGATCCTGAGAAAGTATGGATGGTAGCAGTTGCGGCAACATTTTTAGGAGGAGTAATCGAAGCTTTAGGTAGTTTTGTTGGACCATGGCTAAGGAAGTTCTTACCACGTGCAGCTTTACTTGGAACTGTTGGTGGTATTGCTCTAGTATGGATGATTAACAAAGGATTCTATGATGTATATGCTGATCCAATCCTGGGAATGCCTGTATTAATAATTGCCATCATTGGACTAATTGGTGGATTTGTATTTCCTAAAAAGATACCTGCGTTACTTGTAGCTGTTGTTGGCGGTATACTGTATGCTATTGTATTAGGTCGTGTAAAACCAGATGTAAGTGGTTTTGGATTTACTCTTACCAATCCTGTAGATGGAGTAAAGGCAGTTATAAATGGAATGAAGCTTATAGGGCCATATCTTGCAGTTATTATACCTATTCAAATATATAACTTCATCGAGACAATGGATAATGTTGAATCTGCAATAGCGGCAGGTGATAAATATAATGTCCGTGAAGCTCAGATTGCCGATGGTTCAATGACTATGTTATCAGCTATTTTTGGTGGTGTTATTCCTAACACTGTATGGCTTGGTCATCCTGGACTAAAAAAAGGTAAAGCAGGTTCTGGATATTCTTGGATATCAGGTCTTGTATTAGGAGCTGCTGGGATCTTTGGAGCCTATGCATTCATTAATTCTATAATGCCCCCTGTAATTGCAGCAATTACATTTGTATGGTGTTCAATAACTATTATCGTACAGGCATTTAGAGAAGCTAGACCATTCAGACATGGTGCAGCAGTTGTTGTTGCATTTATACCACATATTGCTGATTACATATATACTGAAGTAACATTAGCATTATCCTCCCAGGGTATTTATGAAGTTACACCAGATATTGCCTCAGCTCTGACCAATGAAGGGGTCATGTGGGCAGGTGTAACAGAACTAAAATATGGAGCTATATTGACTGGTATGTTATGGGCGGCAATCACTGCGTTCATTATTGATAAACGCTTGGATAAAGCCGGTTATGTTGGATTAGTGGCAGCTGCATTGGCTCTTGTAGGTTTTATTCATTCGCCATCCTTGGGAATAAGCTTAAACCCTTATTTCTACGGTTATCTAATAATGGGTATCATATGTATTGTACTCAATCTATTTAAAGGGAGTTTCACTGTGCCTGATGACTATGACTATATTTAATAATTAAGAATTACATAAATGACTATAATTAACATAAGAAGACTTGGAAATAAAATCTCCAAGTCTTTTTATTATGTAATAAATCAGTAGGATACAATTGCTTTTTAAGGTAAGTGAAATTGATAGATATATTTATAGAATTATAAATGGAACTAAGTCATATTTTATTAATTCCTTGAATATAAGGTATATTCATAAAGAACAATATATATGAATATATTATATTACTAGGACAAGGAGGAGATTTATATGTTAAGAGGATTCAGAAAGTTTTTATGCCTATTATGTGCTATATCCTTGCTTGCAATACCTACACATAATGTTACATATGCAAAAGACAATACGAACTTTTATGTTGGGACAGGTATTTACGATATCACAGGACCAGCCGCAGAAGTAGTCATGATGGGTTATGCCAGTAATGAACAAATAACGGAAGGGATTCATCTTAGGCTTCGGTCAAGGGCATTTATAGTTGCTGATAATACCAATAATAAGAGAACTGTGTTTGTTAGTGCAGATTTGGGACAACTGTTTCAGGGAGTCAAACAGGGTGTAATGAGGAAATTGCAGGAGACATATGGTGATTTATATAGAGATGAAAACGTTATGTTAAGTGCTACTCATACTCATTGTGGTCCAGCAGGTCATTCTCATTATGCTTTATATAATATTTCAGCATATGGTTACATTGAAGAAAATTATGATTGTATAGTAGATGGTATATATAATTCTATAGTAAGAGCTCATAATAATCTTGAACCAGGTTATATTGAGATTAATTCTTCTACTCTTAATGGGACAAGTATCAATAGGTCTATAGTAGCTTATAACAACAATGATGAAGATGAGAGAAATATCTTTACAGATGATATTGATAGGGATATGGTAATGCTTAATTTCAAAAACAATAATGGAGACTTATTAGGAATAATAAACTGGTTCCCAATACATCCAACATCAATGGGTAATACAAATCATTATATATCCAGTGATAATAAAGGATATGCATCATATTTATATGAAAAAACTATGGGTACTGATTATATGGCAGATAAAACATTTGTAGCCGCATTTGCCCAAAGTGATTGTGGTGATATATCTCCTAATATTCATGGCGGAGAACAAGGATATGGAGATAATGATTTTGAAAGTACGAAATTTGCAGGAGAACAGCAATACTTGAAGGGACTTGAACTAAGTAATTCTGCAAATACTATTGTAAGTGGTGACATTGATTATAGACATAAATACATAGATTTTTCCAACATAAGTGTAGCTCCAGAATATACTAGTTATAAGTGCAATAGTGAACTACCAACTGAAATAACAGAATCAGACCATAAGTTGACCTATGATGCTGCTATAGGATATTCATTTGCTTGTGGAGCAGAGGATGGTCCTAGTAATATAGATATGTTCCATGAGGGAATGACTACAGATGATTATCCAATAGATGAGGGATGCAACCTAGTAAAGACTGCTCAACATTTTTTGAATATAATTCCGGAAATCAATACTGTCAATGGATTAAAATATCCAGAACTATGGGAACAGCACTATCCAAAACCAATACTTTTTGCCACTGGAAAAGGAGAACCTTATCCTTGGACTCCAGAAATATTGCCTATACAGATTATTAAAATAGGTCAATTAGTATTAGTGGCAGTACCAGCTGAATTTACCTCTATGTCTGGTAGAAGGCTAAAAAGAATTGTCAAGCAGACTATGGACAAAGACTCTGATATAGACCATACCGTTGTTTTAGCAGGACTCTCCAATGCCTATAGTGGTTACGTAGCTACTCAGGAAGAATATGATGTGCAACATTACGAAGGAGCATCTACTCATTTTGGAAAATGGACATTGCCAAGTTATTTACAGGAATTCCACAAAATAACTAAAGATATGAAAAATAATGTTGCCACTGAACCAGGTCCTACACCTAGAGATTTGAAAGACGAACAAATGTGTTTTCAAACAGGAGTTGTTCTTGATAATGTTCCTATAGGTAAGGATTTTGGAGAAGTTGAAGAAGACGTAAACTCTTCTTACAACATTGGTGATAATGTATCTGTTTCCTTCTGGACTGGTCATCCCAAGAATGATCTAAAAACTCAATCCACTTATCTAGAAGTACAAAAAAGAGTTGATAATCAATGGGTAACAATCGCTAATGATTGGGATTGGGAAACTAAATACAGATGGATAAGAAAAGATCCAGTATGGGGTAGCTCTCTAGGAAAAGTAGAATGGACAATACCTAACGATACCATGCCAGGAACATATAGAATTCTTCATCATGGTGCATATAAAAATGGATGGACAGGTGATATCATACACTTTGATGGATTATCAAGTGAATTTCAAATAAATTAATTGGTAAATAAGTAATTGAAAATGGGGCTGCAATCATGGATGATACAGCCTCATTTCCCTTTTATGTTTTATTATAAATATTAATGTTTTAATCAGGGGTAGTTTCTGTAGTAGGTGGGCGATAAATTCCTGCACAGTATGTCTTATCTCCGCCCCAATCAAACTGTGTTTTTCGATCGGATTGTTTAATTATTTGTAGCATATCCAGTCCAACATTGTCAGGGTCCTTGGTATCAGTTAAATTGTCAATGTAAAACACTATATATTCATCCTCATCAGTGCTGACAAAGTTCAGAGTTCTAAGTTCTATTTCTCTTTCATCTCCATCTTTGGAATCAGAACCTTCTCTAGCACTTTCTATTGATATTATGTCACCTTTATAAAAATCCATCAAATATTCTATATCCTCATCAATATTATCAGCTTCTTTTAATGCATTTGAAGAGAACATAGCTTTTAATGCCTCTGAATCTTTATTATTTAATGCTTCAATAATTTCATCAAAACGTGTCTCGGATATTTTGGCATCATCTCTGGAGTATGTTTTATAAAAAAGACTACAGGATGATAAGACTAAAGTAAGTAGTGTGATTATTGTAAATAACAGTAATTTATTTTTATTAATCATTTTTTCTCCTTTCTAATGGTTTTGCTTCCCATTTATATTCTGCTCGCATAGAGTCTTGATAAAATGTCCACATAGAATTATCTTGATGTATATTATAAAAACTTTTCCACATATCTGGATTATCTGAAAAATCTATTGTTGCTTTAACCGTAAGATCATCAGCTTTGATATTTTGAATATCAGGATTGAATCCAGTTATCCACCAGTTATCATCTTCAGGCTTCCAATCAAAAATCTTTTTATTATTACGGTCTTTTAATGACAAAGTCATAGGTAGGGCCAAATCTTTATCTATTAACCAATGAGGTCCACCACCATAATATATTCCTACTTCAGCACCTGCACCAAGGTTAAGATAATCACCTTTCCAAAACCATAATCTATATTCTTCATTATTATCACAGGTAAAATCAAAAATTTTTGTATCCATACTTGTAGCACAATCAAAAACATAGTCATAGATAGCATTATATCCTACATATTTTTGGCTTTGTAATAATGCATCCTGTTTAGCATGATATATCCCATCTATTCTTTCAAATCCTGCTAAATCAAAGGCTTCTGGAAACCAGCCATTCTGTGTAGCGTAAGTAAAAGCTTGATAAGGTATTGAATATGGATAAGTATCTTTGAAAAAATATACTGTTTCCCTAGTAACATCAGGAATATGATCTAATACACTAACAGCATTCTCTACTTTAGTCAATATCCATTCAGGAGGTTTGACGGTATAATCATCAAAGAAAGCTGGAAAATCATTAAAGTAGTCATATATATTGAGGCTTAGAGCATCAAAAGAATTTGTAATTAGACCATTATCTTTTAGATTATCAAACCCAATCATACGTAAAGCTTGAAAAGTAGCTTTATCCACTATACCTGTTATATCAATGTTTATTCCTTTTCCACTAATATATTGTTGTATTTGTTTAATTCTATCTGCAAAGTATGATTGATAATCTTCTATGCTATGGCCAAGCCATTTAAAAATAGGTTGATTGTTAATACGAGTACCGTTGTTATCAAAGAAATCTTTTAAATGTTTTATGCTGCTGGTTAATTGATTGCAAATATCTTTAAACCATTTATGTAAAATACTGAAACCAGATATAGCATCTTCCTTGGAGTGTTTTACTGCTGTACCAACTGAATTAGTATTTATTTCTAATAATCCATTTAGAAGATTTTGTATTTGCTTCTCACCATTACTATATTCAGTTATTGCTTCATTAATAATTTTACTTGTGTTGTAAGTATGTTCAATGAGATTTTGAAACTCATTTAGTAAAGAATTAAGTTCATTATTTATATTATCTCTTCTAACAATGTCGGTGTCAATAGAATTGCTAATTATTTTGAATTTATTAAATATATAGTCTGCTCTTTCAGCTAATTTTATTATGTCATCTTCTTTTTTGGATAAATCTTTCAAATTGTATTTTGTGTTTTCCATAATTAACTCCTTTCATTTTTAAAACATTATATACATATAATTTAAAAAATTTCAATAACTCCTGACGAACGACATGATTTATAGGATAGAATGCATAATTAATGACATATTATATGTATGTAATTATAAATGAATGAATTAATTTTCGTGGTAATTATAGTTAATGATCAAATATCATATTGACAAATTGGGCATAAATTAGTATTATAATAATAAGTAAATAAACTTTACTAACTATATATAACAAGGAGATTATTTATGACTAGAGCAGGCAATCAATCTATGGTGAAAAAGAATAATCAGAAGGCGATAGTTAAGTATTTAATGGAGAATGGAGCTGCTTCTAGAGCTGATTTAGCTAAAGTACTTGAAGTAAGTAAGCCAACCATATCAAAAAATACTAATGAATTAATCGAGTATGGCATTCTTATCGAAGAAGGAAAAGGAGATAATGAACTGGGTAAAAAGTCTATTCTAGTTAATTTCAATAAAGACCATAAATACGTGTTAGGTATAGATATATCAAAAAGACGATTCAAGATTGCTCTAGGTGATTTGTTATGTAATATAAAATATACCTTAGACATTGAGTATAATCACCCAGATGACATAGATTGTATAACTTTTATTGAGGATTTTATACATAATAATAATATAAATAAATCAGATATATATTGTATAGGGATTTCCTATCCAGGAATTATCAGCAATGGAGCATTTCCTAATATATTATCTGAAAAGGTTAATCAAATTAAATTACAAAAATTAACTAATGCTATAGATAAAGTTTTTGATTCCAAAATAATAATTAAGAATGATATCAACCTAGCTATCATAGGAGAGAGAATAATTACAGGATTAATGGATATTAATAATCATTTGTATATAAGTGTGGATGTAGGGATTGGTGCAGGACTTATTATAGGTGGAAAACTATACGAAGGAGATAGAAATGGAGCAGGTGAAATAGGATTCACAGTTCCTAATATACATGTGGATGGAAAGTACGTTAATATTGAGGAAGTTGCTTCCAAAACAGGTATTATAAAAATCATAAAAAAAGACTTCAATAATATAACTGAAAGTAAATTATATAAATTATGTGATGGTAATATGGATAATATATCAATAAATAAATTTGCACAAGCACTGAAACAAAAAGATGTATATTGCCAGAATCTTATGGACAAAGTATCTAAATACTTAGGAATAACTATAGCCAATATCACATCTCTATTAGATATAGAAAATGTTGTTATTGGCGGGGATATACCTAACTTGGATGAATCAATTTTAATTAGGATTAATGAAGTAGTATCTAACTTAGTTCCATTCCATACATCAGTTGATATTGCAAAAGCAAAAGATTCCAGTTTGGTGGGAGCAGTTAAAATAGCTATGGAGCAAACTATAGAAGATATTTTGAATTAGATAACAATATGACATTAATGTTATATTCAGTATAAAAATTAACTTATTAAAAAAAGGTAAAGCTTAACATCATACAAGAAAGGATGATTTCATGAAATGTATTTTCAATGGAAAAATATTAAACAATGGAAAGTTTGTAAATGATAAAGTAATTTTATTTGATGAAACAATAAATAAAATTATTGATGAAAGTCAATTAGATAATGAAACCATTGATGAAAAGATTGATGCAAAAGGTAAGTTTATTGTTCCTGGATTTATTGATGTACACATACATGGTTATAAAGGTCATGATACTATGGATGGTGATATTGATACACTAAGGATTATTAGTAAAAGTATACCTGAAAATGGTGTCACATCATTTTTACCTACAACTATGACAATGGATGTTCCTGCTATAAGAAAAGCACTTGATACTATCAAGACTCTTATGGAAGAAAAGACTTATGGTGCAGAAGTATTAGGAACACATCTAGAAGGACCTTTTATAAGTGAAAAATATAAGGGAGCTCAATCAGAAGAGTTTATAAAAGAGCCAGATGGAGAAGTAATACAAGGTTATGAAGACATCATAAAAATAATTACTATTGCACCAGAAGTAAATGGTTCCCTAGATTTTATAGAAAAATATACTAAAGAATATGGTATAAGATTTTCTATAGGACATTCAGCTGCTTCATATGATGAAGCAATGGCAGGAATTGAAAAAGGAATATGCTCATGTACACATTTCTTCAATGCAATGACAGGTCTTCATCACAGGAATCCAGGTGTAGTTGGAGCGGTTATGAATTCTGACATAAGATGTGAATTAATTGCAGATACTATACATGTTAATCCAGCATTATTCAACCTAATCGCACGTGTCAAAGGCATGGATAAAGTATTATTGATAACTGATGCTATGATGGGAGCAGGACTTAGCGATGGGGAATATAGTCTTGGGGGACAAAAAGTATTTTTAGAAAAGGGTAAATGTATGTTAACTAATGGTACTATTGCAGGTAGCTCACTTAAATTAAATAAAGCTATCTATAATTTTACAAAACACTCAGATTACTCATTGGAAAAAGTTATAGAATCAGCAACTATCAACCAAGCAAAATATATTGGTGTGGAAGATAGAAAAGGTACTTTAGATATTGGTAAGGATGCTGATATTACGATTATTGATGACAAACTAGATATATACTATACAATTGGGAAAGGGAAGACATTATATGAAAAATCAAATTAGAGGTATGAGAATTATTGTATCAAATACATACGAAGAAATGAGCAAGAAAGCTGCAACACTAGTAGCTTCACAAGTTAATCTAAAACCAAACAGTATATTAGGATTAGCAACAGGTGGAACTCCAGTTGGTATGTATAGAGAGTTAGTTAAGATGTACCAAGAAGATGAAGTGGATTTTAGCGGGGTTAAGACCTTCAATCTTGATGAATATTATCCTATAGATAAGACTAATGACCAAAGTTATTATTATTACATGAAAGACAACCTTTTCAATCATGTGAATATTGATGAAGAGAATATTAACATTCCTAATGGAAAAGCAGAAGATATAGAAACAGAATGTTACGAGTATGATAAAAATATTTATAATTCTGGCGGAATTGATTTACAAGTGTTAGGTATTGGAACAAATGGACATATTGGTTTCAATGAGCCTGATGTAACATTTGAATCTGGTACACATAAAGTAACACTTGATGATGAAACAATAAAAGCTAATTCAAGATTCTTTGATTCAATTGAAGAAGTACCAAAAGAGGCTATTAGTATGGGAATGAAAACTATAATGCAATCCAAAAAAATAGTTCTCCTAGCAAATGGCGAAGCAAAGGCTAAGATTATAGAAAAAATGCTATTTGGAGAAATTTCTCCTAACGTACCTGCTTCTATTTTACAATTACATCCTCATGTAATAGTTATACTTGACAAAGAAGCAGCAAAATATATTGAAGATAAAGTAAATTAAAAGGAGAAGCTATGAATCAATATAATGTTAAGATTATTACTGATAAAGACATTGATTGGGATAATGTAGATGAATTGACTATTGATAATTACCCATGGTATGAAAGTGGACTCAAACAAGCTACACATGTTAAAACTGTCATACATAATAGATGTATTGAGATAAAAGCTTTATGCGAAGATATTCATAGTTACAGTAAAGAAACAAAATTAAATGGAGATGTTTACCTAGACAGCTGTTTTGAATTTTTTGTTACTCCAGAAGATAATCTAGGTGGAGGATACTACAATATGGAAATGAATTGCTGTGGTGTACTTCATCTAAGCTACAAAAGTGAAAAAGGTGAAAAAGTATTTTGTACCAAGGAGCAAAGAGATAGGATTACTATAATTCCTTCAATCAAAACTATAACAAAAGAAGAATCAAGTGATGACAAGTCATGGGAACTATCAATAATACTGCCGATAGAAGTATTAGAAGAAATGAGCGGTAAGGAAATTAGTTACGATAAGGGATGCTGGTATGGTAATTTCTATAGATGTGGAGGTTTAACCGAGCCACAGTATGCTGCATGGAATAACATAGACTTCGAATATCCTAATTTTCATGTACCTAACCAGTTTGGAAAATTAATTATTAGTTAACACCACCCAAATTGATATATATATTTTTGAGGAGGACACGTATCATTGTGTTCTCTTTTTCCTTTACAAATATTATACAGGTACACTTATCTTTATAAGTCATATAACATATTGGGTACTGATTATTATTTTTTAAAATTGCTTAAAGCAATGCTAGTTATAATAAATTTTCATGCTTTTGCAGTGCCTATAGAGTCATAATTGACATTACTGCCAATATTTGCTAATATCAACGTATAAAATTAAATATAAGGGGACTAGAATAAGATGAAGAAAAAAGTAAGTACATCAATAGTTACTAGTATTTTACTAATATTTTTACTTGGTTTTTCAATTAACGCAGAAGAAAATACTACTGTCTCAGCCGTGGGGAGACTTGGTAATACAAGTATGAATGCAATTAATTATAGTAGAATAGCTTATGAAAATGGAGTAATCTATACTTCGGTAGAACGTAATAATAATTATGCTTTATATAAACATATACTTAATACAGGAGTAACAGAGAAGATAACTGATAATAATATATATGGACTTAATATATTAGATGGGGTTATTTATGGGTACATAAATTATGCAGGTGATGAGAAGAATAAATCTGGAATATATAAAATCAACACTAAAAATAACGAACTAACTCTTTTATACGAGACTGAGGATATTTATAATCTATTGGTTGTAGAAGATATGATATATTTTTTAAGTGATAATGAATATGGAGATACAAGTTTTTGTAGTGTTAAAGTAGATGGCAGTGATGCAAGAAGTATTATTGATAAACAGATTATATCATTTACAGTATATAAAGATGAAATATATGTTTTATCAAATGATGGGTTACAAAAGATGATTAAAACAGATGATGAAATAGTATTTGCAGATATATCTAAGAATTTGGACACTAAGTATAATTCAAAATTCACCATTATGGATAATTATATTTATATAATGGCTAATGGCTATAATGATAACAAACAAGCAGGCATATATAAAATATCTCTAGATAAAGGGAATAAAGCAGAACTTATCCCAGATACAGTAGAAGCCTACGAATTTGACGTAACAAAAGACTATATAATCTATCTAAATGGTTATGATGAAGTGGTTAGAGTACCATTGAATGGACAAGAAAAAGAAAAAATATTTCAAGCATACGAAGTGATTCAACTATCAAGCTTTCAAGATTCTATCTACCTGTTGACTTATGAAAATATTGACGATACATTCAATGATCAGTTATGGAAAATTGATTTAGATGGTTCTAACGAAAATATGATTTATCCAGGATTTGACAAAGACTACAATAAGATAAAAGACATATTAACAAAAACTACAAAAGTCATGAACAATCTGAAAAGATATGATATGAAAGTATCAATAGTAGATGATAGAAAAGATGAAGAGGTTGTTAATACATATAATCTTGATTATAGTATAGACCAAACGAATAAAATCATCAGTGAGAAATATAATCTGAAATCAAAAAGTGAAGACAACAAACCTACTAATTATTATTACAGTGAATGGGTTGACGATAAACTAATATATATTTCTGAAGATAATAGCCCTTGGAGATTTTTGCAGCATTCTGAACTAGAAGAATCTACAGAAAAAGATCTTTTTGATATATATAATTTTATTGATAATGGATGTGATTTGAGCAGTAAACTAAAACTTACTGAAGATAGTAAACAATACATATTACAAGGAAAAAGTTCTTTCAGTAGACAGTTTGATAAATTTGAGGATAATTACTGGTTGCAATTCTGGACTAGTGACTTTTATGACTTAGATACATTTGATTATTCCATATATATCAATAAAACAAACTACAAGATTGAAAAAGTTGTAATAGAGCATAAAGAGTATGATATTGATAATGAAGTAACAAGAGAATTCAAATTAGAAATGGTTAATAAGTTCAATCTGACTAATAAGCTTGTAATACCTAATAGCATTTTTGAGTCTCTTAAAAAATTACAACAAGCCACTACTTACTTAGAGAAGGCAAAAAAAGCTATTGAAGAAGAAAAATATGAACAAGCCATCAAATATTCTGACATAGCATTAAAATTACACAGTAAAGCTATCTATGCTTACGGACAAAAAGCATATGCATTGTATAAACAAGGTAAACAAGAAGAAGCATTAGAACAATTGGAAATGTTTTTAGAGCAACGTTTGAATGAAGATAGTAATGGTGTATATTTTCTACTAGCTGAGATATATAATGAACAAGCAGATTACGAATCAGCATCAAAATGTATATATCGTATCGACTGGAGTACACTTGACTCAGAAGAGGATTTAGATAGATATATTAACTATTTACTCATAGCCAGTAAAACATTCATTGGTTCAAAAGATAATGATGAAGCGTTATCATATGTCAATGAAGCACTTTTGCTTGATGAAAATAATAATCTAGCAAAATCTCATAAAATGGCTATTTTATTGAATGAGACTAAATATAAAGAATTATTGGATTATACTAATGAGCAATTAGAGAATGAAGATTTACAGGATCAAAGATATATCTATTATTATAAAGGCAAATCCAATCTTATGTTAGATAACAAAGATGAAGCCATCAAAGCATACAAAAAAGCTTTACGATGTAAAGAAGAAATAATAGATGATTCAGCTCTTTATTTTGATATGGGCTTATATTATACCCTAGTAGGTAAATACAATGTAGCTAGGATATATTCAAATAAAATAGATAAAGAATATAACATATACAAACTAATACTTGATATGGCAATCGAAGAAAGTGAGAAGCCTATTTCTGTTAAGGTTGGTGAATTTGTACTTGATAACTATTTATATCTAAATAATACAGATGTGGCAAGTTTGACTAAGCAGTTCATGAAAAACGATAATGCTACACTAGATGATATCAATGACTATATTGAAAGTATTAAACAAGATGATGATAAATTCACATTCTTCTATAAGGTAGAAAAAAATGAAGAAGGAGAAAATGAAGAAGAAGTAACATATAAGCAAATTGATGGTTCTACAGAATATATCAAAGTAAGCAGCTTTTTAAACCAAACCAGCAGCAAGTTCATAAATTATATCGAAGGAATAGAAAAACCTTATAAAAAGACACTAATAATCGATTTAAGAGGTAATGGTGGAGGACTTATCTCTGCTGCTACTGAAATGCTAGATGTTCTATTACCAGATTGTTCACCATGCTATTTGGTAGATAGAGACGGGAAAACATCAAATATTGAATCAGACTATTATAGAGTTCCATTCAAATCAATCAAAATATTAGTTGACAATGATTCCGCAAGTGCATCTGAATTACTAGCACTAGGGCTTAAAAAGTTCTTAGGCAATGTACAGATATTAGGAAAAACAACTTACGGAAAAGGTGTAGGACAGCAGATATACGTAGACAATAACGGCGAATTCGTACTATACCTAGTAAGCTTTTACTGGAATATCTTAGAAGAAAACATAAATGATGTTGGAATTAAACCAGATGTAATTGTTGAAGGAACTGAGTTAAAAGACTTCTTGAAAGTTATTAAAGAAACAAATTAATAACATTATAATTTTAAATGGGGCTAACCTGAAAACAAAATACCTCTGAAGTTTAATTTGAATGAATCTATATTAATATGATGTATTTAAAGCCTTAAATTGATTGCCAAGAGATAAGAATCTTTTTTAAAACTCTTGGCAATTGTTCTAGAAGGTGGCTAAACTTCCCATTACAGACAATGTAATCTAATTGCTTAATCCATTTTCCATAAAATCAATATAATGTAAATAGTATTCTTTTATAATATGATTATTTTTACTGCATATCTCAATGCCTTGAGAATGAACATAATCTAAAAAAATTGGAAGCATATAGGTTACTATTGAAACAACGAATTCTTCAGGGAAGTCTTTTCTTATGATACCTTTTTCTATGTTATTTTTTATTAGATTAACGTAATACTCGTTTGTTGTATATTCCATCTTTTTATATACTTTTTTCTTTATACTTTCATTAGTACCTTTCCTTGCCTGAATACAAAATAAGGCAAATTTAGGATAAGCTAAAGAGAAATCCAGTGACTTATCAATTTGCTGTCTTAGTAAAGAAAAAATTGAATCTGCCTTAGGTTGCTTTTGCAGCTTTTCTCTATCATTGAAAAATTTTATTTTTTCATCTAGTATTAAATCTACAATATAAAAATAGAGCTGTTCTTTATTTTTAAAATAATGATAAAATACACCTTTACTAGTTTTTGATTCTTTTATAATCATATTAATAGATACATGGTCATAATCATTATGACAAAATGCCTCTAATGCCACTTGAACAATATCATCTTTCCTCATAACTATTCTCCTCTATAATTCCACATTTTTATTGTCAATAATAAAAATAATGCTGCATTCCCTTTATTAATGGCTCCTGGTGTTAGATATACAAAAAGGCTAGGAATAAGTTTTAAACCAATCATGCCAACAATTAAGAATACTAAAGGATTTAAAAAAGCTGTCCAGCGCTTTAATTGTGTTTTGCCTCTTATTATATGTACAAACAAAATACTAGGTGCAATGAACCAAGTTAAAATATAATGAATCAAGAATACTGGAAAAATTGTTTTGGTAATTTCCCCTTCTATAAGTAGCTTCATTAATTCATTAGTGAATCCATTGGTTATACCAAATTTATAGATAATGGCATTCATGCTCATTAAACCATGAATTAAAGGTGATCCCATGATAACCCCATAAGAAAATAATATAAAAATTATTAAAGCTATTGTTTTATTACTCTTGCTTAATATTTTATATAAAAGCCAAAATCCTAGTATATAAAGAGGTATGAGAAAAGCACAGAGATAAATAGATGTAGAGAACCTCCAATGAGGCATGTTCACCCAGTTCGTTTCTATAATTGAATCAGTAGAAACACCATATTCACTATTAAATTCCAGTATGAAATCAGCAAAAGAAATAAGTAATGCAGCAATAAATGAACTTATTCCCATAAAACGATATAGATATCTTTTGTTGTTGATAAAACTTGTTAAACTCATAAAATCATCTCCTTTATCACAATTAGACCAACAGGTCTAGACTACATAGTCTATTTTACTGTAACTAATTTTTTTTGTCAAGTTTCACTTTATTTTTGACTGTTGACAATAAAAATTTAATGTGATAATATGACTATAGTTCATATGACTAATAGTCATATAGATTATAGGGGAGGTATATAAAATGAAAAATAGTAGATACTGGAAAGAACTTTTATTAGCATTAGTTATTTCGGCTGTAAGTTATATGGTTTTATTATCGACAATTAGAACAGGACTAGTTGATATGAGTATTGAAGCCATTTTATTTCTTAGTGGAAGTATCATTGCTTTTAGAGGATTTTTTAAATCTAAGAAAAAGATAGATAAAAATTTTCGAAGATTTGAACTGTTTTATGGACTAACATATTTTATAGTTGTTATTTCATTTATCTTAGGAATTTCATATTTCATTAAAAATCCAAATGTTACTGAAATTGGGGTTTCAGATATAACTAACAATAATCTGCTTATTATTATGAGTATAATTAAGTCTTTTACCATGGTATTCTTAATTCTTACGTGGAGCTGTTTTTACAAATATTTAAATATAGAAGAATCAAATAAGAAAAAAATAACTATGTTTTTTTTAGGATTTTTATTTTATTTAGGTGCTTCAATTATAATATGGCAACTAACGAGTAATATTAATGTATTGAGTTTAGGTGCTATTCTTGGAATTGTAATTGGTATATTTGCAATGATGTCTCTTGATAAAAGAACTAAATATTTGACAATTATCTTTACAGCTTATAGTAGTATTCATTTAATTGAGTTTTATATGATGGGTATTGGAAAACATCTAACAACAGGGCTCAATAATCCTGTTTACTGGGGAGTTACAGTTCTATATGTTTTTGAAGTTAAAAGATGGATTGAGAGTGAATTGAATAAGGATTAATTGGTAACTAATTTAAGTGAATTATGATTTGATTTATTAAGAAAAAGAAAGGGTGATAATATGCCAAAGGATACATTCTTTAATTTACCAGAAAAAAAAAGAAGTAGAATTGTTGATTCAGCATTTTTAGAATTTTCTAAAGTACATTATAAACAAGTAACTATAGACAGCATTGTCAATGGTGCAGGAATTCCTAAAGGTAGTTTTTATCAATATTTTACAAATAAAGATGATTTGTATAAATATCTATTTAGTCAAATTGGAAATGAAAAAAAACATGTGTTAGAAGAAATGAAAAAATATAAGGAACAGCTAAATTTTAGAGAATATCTTATAAAAATGTTGGAAGAATCAAAAAAATTCGAAAGTGAAGATACTAAATTGATGGAATTAAAAAATAAGTTCATTAATGAGTGTCCCCAAGAAGTAAGAAAAGATGTTTTGAAAAATGAGATTCCTAAAAGCTATAGACTTTTAGAAGAAGTAATATCGGGATATGTAAAAAAAGGTGAATTGAGAAAAGATTTAAATATTAAAACAGCAGCATATATGATTACATCTTGTGTAGTAAGTTTAGAAGATTATGAGTTTGATAAAGAAGAAAATATTAGTGAAGTAATCATTAGGATTATAGATATTCTAATTAATGGATTAAAATAGCTTGTCATGACTTAGATAGAGGAGGTTTTTTATGGTGACAAAGCAGGAATTTATAAAGGATAAAAAGTATTTAAAATTAAATGAAGACGGTGATTTTGTTATAGATTACAATAGTAAGATAGATATTATTGATTTTCATACACACATGTCTAATGTACTTCCGGGTAAGATTGTAAATCCAAATATTGAAGGGAATCAATTAAAGTATGAGACACTGCCTGATATGAAAGATATGGATCTATCAGTTCCATATTGGAGGAAAATTAATCCTGATGAAAAAAAGAAAGGAATAATATCTGTAATAAAGTTTTCTCTTGAGGGATATAAGATTTTTAAAGACATGGCCAATGGGGGAACCTATGAAAACTGTTTTAAATCCCAAAAAGATAATATGATTAAAACCAATGTAGTTCTTCCTTTGAGTACAAAGAAAAGTGACCGTTCAATGGAAGCGCTACGTTTGGCTAAAGATTATCCTAATAGATTTATAGCTTTTTGTTCAGTACATCCTCATGATACTGAAATGAAGGAAAAGATATATAAATACAAAACCCTTGGTTTTAAAGGACTCAAATTAAAAATAACGGATATGGAACTGAAGGATGATTTTAAGCCACTTATTGAACTTTTTAAGGCTTGCTACGAAGTTGGATTTCCCGTACTTCTTCATACAGGTTCTTTAACTCATATAAAACGTGAAAATACATCAAACTTAATGTGGAAACTTTTAAAGTCAACAAAGGTAGAAATTTTCGGAAAACTATTGAAGGAATTACCTAGTGATTTTAAGTTTGTTTTTGGACATAGTGGCATTGCAGAATATAAACTTGTTGCAGAATATCTTAAAGAATTTCCATCAAGTTATGCTGAGTTGTCATGTCAGTCTGAAGATAGTATTAAATACTTAATTAATGAAGTAGGATATGAAAGATTATTATATGGGTCTGACTGGCCAGCACTCCCACAGGCAATTACTCTTTCTAGGGTATTACTTGCAACAGAAAAAAATGAAGATGCAAGAAGCCATATTTTATATAAAAATGCTAAGGATCTATTAAATATTTAAGAGATGAATAGGGGTATAAAATCTAATATATTATTTAGAAAGGAACAAATTTAAAGCTTTGTTCCTTTTGTCTCTCTAGATTGATATTTTCCATATACATATATAAATATAACGATTATAGGTGATAAAATAATACCTGATAGTACTATTGCTGTGGAAATTGAAGTTTTTACTGCAATAAATCCAATAAGTGGTCCACCTATAATTTGACCAAAAGAATCAATTTGGCCATAGGTGGAAAGTACTGTTGCTCTTACTTCTGACTTAATATTTTTACTCATCCATGCCCTATATATTGGTCCATTTATTATTCTTGTAATATAAAATGTCAAATACATGGATATTGCCATACTGAAATTTCCTGATAATCCAAATAAAACAATACTCATAACCATCAATATATTGATAGGAATTAACATCCATACTTTTTTAATCTCTCCTGTTTTATTCATTCTCTTCTTCACATATTGAACCACTAATATACTCAACACCATGGCAAATCCATTAATAATCCCAATCCAAACCACAGGCTTTAATTCTATTAATTTTGTAAACCCTATATTTTGCATAAAGTGAGCTGTCCACAATCTATCAAGACCTTCACTATATAGTCCATATAGCAATGACATACCCACCATCAACATTAGAATGGACTTTCCTCTTATAAATTTGATACCTTGACTAAAGGTATATCCTATTTGTTTCCAAGTATTTCTTTCTGTAGAAGCTGGTTTAAACTTTGTTTCCTTCATAAATACCACTAAAAATATTGCCAATACTATAAAAGATAATCCACCAATAATCATAGGAATATTTACCCGAACTGTTCCTATAACTACACTAACCAATATTCCTAAAAGTGAGCCAAATTGTCCTACTTGAGCTCCTCTTAAATATACTCCATCCAAATTCCTTCCATCTAATTCATCTGCTATCCATGCCTCATCTGCACCACTTGTAAATGTGTAGCCTAAACCCCATAAGATTTGACTAAAAATAACAGTTATAAACAATGGAATAGAACCTTCTGCTATAAATGCAATTCCCATCAATACTAGTCCTATGATAACTGATAATTTCCTACTTACTATATCAGCTACAATTCCAGTTGGTATTTCAAAAATAAAACAAGAAGTTTCTAATACAGTTCCAATTAAAACAAGTTGAAATGGATTTAACTCTAGGATTTCAATATAGTATACTTGATTCACAGTAAATACCAATGAAAAGAAAAATGCAGCTGCTCCTGTATAAATTAGATAGATTGAAAGTTGGGGTATTTTTTTATTCATAAAAATCACCTCTGTACATTTATTTCATCTCTATGTAATTATACTATCTTAGCTATTTTTTTGCTTTTCCAAATTTGGCAAATCACTTAGGTATATAAAATAAAGTAGTTAGAATGTACCTTGCAATATTGGATAAACATGGAGAGTATGGGGGTTGTGTAAATACAGTGCCTTTACCTCATTGTATATCCCTAAAGTATCATAGTCATCAACCGAAGGGTGTTAATTTATTTACATTCTTAATCAATATAGATATCTTTCCATCAGGATTAGTTACAAACTCTATATTATCAGGGTCATTATATAATTCCATAGGGATCTTTAACTCAATACCATTATCAGTCTTGATTCTTTGCTTTTCAAATGAACGTGTAATAGTTTTCTCAGAAAGTTTAACTACTGGTTCTTCAAGCCCTTTTTTCTCTAGATTTTCAATAAACTCTTTTTTTACTTCTATATTATTCTTAAATACATCATCCGCAAATTTATCTAGATTGATTTCTCCTGTATCTTCAATGTTGTTATAGAGTTCTTGTTTGATTTCCATTTTCTTTTCAACATCTGCATCAAAATATTTTTTGCTTATTGAATCAGTTGCCTTTTTGACAATGTTATATTGTTCTTTTGAAGATAGGGTAGTTTTACATCTTAATAGATGCATTGATAAATAGTATTCTTTATTACCATCTATTTCATATTTTTTTTCAAGTACTTTTAAGTTTAGATTAGATAGGTCTATAATAACTGCTTCGTTAATTTTTTGTCCCATATTTGGAAGGGTAGTCCTATGTCTAATTATGCTATTGATATTAGAATCGTTTTCTACCTCTGTATAATGAATAAACGAATTAGTATAGTTTAATTTTAGTAATGCCAAGTATCTATTATTTCTACATGAAAAATTAATTATAGCCAAATCTGCTGAAGGTATATCAAGATTAGAAGACATAATAGAGAACAGTTGGTTAGCTATATTAATTGACATATCAATAAATTTATCTTCTGCTGATGCAAATTCTTTAACATATGTATAAACCATATTATAATCCGTGTTGAATTCACAGTTTTTAATGCTGTCGTCATTAAGAGTTTTTACTATATGATTTGCAAAAAATTCTTTTATTTCATAATTACTTTCCATTTCATCCATGGAAATCACTGGGACACTTAGATTAGTATCTAGTATATGGACAATCATATTTGATATATTAATTTCTTCTATACTATACATAATATCTCCTTTATTTTCTTATTAAGAAGTACTATTTTTAAGCACATGAAGTAGAAGTATTTTCACATGCAGTAATGAACATTCTTAGATATTTAATTATAATATATAATTAAAATAAGTCAATGAATATATGAATATCCATTGACTTATATAATCTTATTTTATATATTTGTTATTCTGTCTTAATAGCTTCAAGTGCACTAAGTTTCATTGCCTTACGTGCAGGAAGGTAACCTGATATAAGACCGATCAATGATGTGAAAGCCATAGCAGATACAATTAACCAAGAAGGCATTATAAAAATATCTGGATTAGCTTCACCTGTTTCATAAATATGTAGGAAATTCAATAATGCAGTATTTTGCATATTATTGAGTAAAATGGATATACCAATGCTTATTAATATTCCTAGTATCCCACCTAATAAACCTATAGTAGCTGATTCAAAAAGGAATAATTTTTTAATATCTCTTATGGATGATCCAATAACTTTCATGACACCAATTTCTTTTCTTCTCTCATATATTGCCATAACCATTGTATTAGTGATACCAATAGCTGCGACTAATAATGAGATACCTCCAATAGCTCCAAAAACCATCTTGATAGTATTACTCAGGGATTCTTGCTGTTTTAATTCATTAGCGTCACTTCTAGCAGTAAAACCCAGTTTTTGAATCTCTTGTTGAACTTTTTCAAGATTTTTACGTTTTGGTACATATACAAATACTTTTTCGTATCCATCTTTTTTAGGTTTTTTACCATCATAATCACGATAACCAGTAACTTTATCGTATTTATCTTTTAATGCAGTCAATTGGTTTATTTCCATATAAGCACAATCATTTTTTTGCCAGCCTGCGAATTCTGATAATACTCCAATAGCTTTGATATTTATTGGTCTAACTGGTTTTTGTTCTTCTTCATCACCATAACGGCTATATCTTTCATTTCTCCCATAGTTCCTATCAAAACTCATCTTTAATTTATTTTCTAATGGATTAAAAGTAGGAGGTAATCTTTCGCCGGTTTCAGGATCATACATAGATGACCACCAGTCATTATCGCGATTATTTGGATTATAGAATTCATATAACATGTTATATCCCATTAGAAATCCATTCTTATCTTCAGCAGTAAGCATACGTCCTTGACCAATGTCTAATCCATATTTTTCCATAAATTCTATAGTCATACCTTTAACTCTAACATAGTTATTTATTAATTTCTTAGACTGCATAACTATAGTATGTTCAATTATAGGAGAAACAGCTTCGACTCCTTCAATCTGTTTAAATGTGGTAATATCAATATTTTGAATCTTTTCTTTTTTGTCATTAGAAGTATTATTAGTTGATGGGTAAGCGTCCATTACAACCATACCACCACCATAGTAATCATTACCGCCACCACCTGCTGGGTATACCTCTACGATATCTAAACTTCCCCACTGACTCATCTGTTTTTCCATATTTTTCTGCATCCCTAAACCAAGAGATACCATCAATACAATGGATATAGTACCTATTATAATACCTAGAGTAGTAAGAAAGGTTCTAAGTTTTCTTCTAAATAAATTCTTAAGGCCCATTCTTATTAAATCTATTTTATTCATCGAAGTTCATTTCCTTCTTTTTCTTAATTTTTCTTCTTACTATAATAATAGTTACTATGACTGCTACAGCAGCTACAGAAGATATGATAATAATTAGTGTCTTATTTGATTTCTTTTCCTGACCAGGCATTTCAAAGTCTCCCATGTCCATGCCCATATCTCCTTCTGATGGACCGAAATCCATCGCTTGACCTACTGTCTTGAACTCTTTTCTTACTTCTTCTTCTTTACCATCTGGTTTTGTATAAGTAAAAACTAAAGTACCAGTAACTTCGCCTTCTTCATTTATCCATATTTCATTACTATAGTAATTAGTTCTACCAGTCTCCAAATTACCAAGATAAGTTCTACTGTTAGTACTACCAAATCCTTCTATTTGTACAGTGAAATTATCAAGGGAAGTTCTACCAGTATTACTTATTTCAAATTCTATGTCAGTTTGTTCACCCACGAACATTGATTCTGGAATTTTAATATCACTAGTAATGAAACTAGATGGCTGTATTACTGTTACAGGAATAGCATCCTTAATTGTTTCAGTAAGTAATTTTTCATCGCTTTCATATTCATAGTAAATCTCAAGATTTAGGTTATGTACTTTTGATGCAGCAAATGGTATTGTAAATATTTTCAATTGTTTTTCAATTGATTGACCTGGTGCTATTTCTTTAATAAAGAAAGTACTACTTGATTCAACTGGAGTAAATACACTACCTGATTTTGCTTTGTCTGTATCTGTATTTTCTTCAGCGCCTAAAGATACCTTTATATTTTTTACCTTTTTGCTGTCATGAGTGTTTTTAAAATATAGTGTAACGTCAAAATTTTCACCTGCATTAGTTATCTCAGATTGAGTTGATTCTGAAGCAATTTTAAAATTATCTACAATAATGATTGGCTTACTTGAAGTCCCTTCACTATTCTCTTTCTTAGCTTTTACATAAACACCTACGTATTGATTGATAGTTGTAAATGCAGCTTCATCTTTACCTTTTATTTCAATGTTAAGTAAATGAGTTTTAGTTTTTGCTTCTTCAGTTGGTTGGAATTTGTATGTTAGTTGCTTAGTTGCTCCGACTTCCATTTCATTGATTACTTGTATGTTTTGTGACATTGGTACGATTTCTTCGTCACCTTTTACTGTAACAATAAGGTCTTCTGCTTTTACTTCACCAGTATTAACAATATCAAAAGATACGTTGAATTGTTGGCTAGCATTTATTTGACCTGTTGGAGCTTTGATATTTCTAATAGCAATATCAGTATTTCCACTGTCTACCATTAAATAGATTTCTTTTTTTACTTCTTTTTCAGCATTAGAGCTATCTTTATATTTAAGATTAACTGTTATAGGATAACTGCCTTTTTTCAAATCAGATGACGCGAAAAGGTCAAAAGTTACTTTTTCTCCTTCTGCATCAGGACGTAAGTTACTGATTCTACGACCGTTAACACCATCAACGATTGTAAATCCTTTACCTAATCCTTCTAATGTAACATCTAGTGCGCTGACAGTAGATAAACCATAATTATTGTTTACTAAGAAGCTAAGTTGAACCTTTTGTCCAGCTTTGATTATTTCAGGGTCGTTAGTTACTTCTGATAATCTTAAATCAACAGAAGGGAAACCTTTTCTTACTTTTATATATATGTCTTGTGTTTTTTCTACTTTGTCACCATATAAGTTGAAGTATGTATATTTTAATTGACAACTATATGTCTTAGCTGGTGTTGAATCTTTAACTAAGAAAGAATAGTTTAATTCAGCAGTTTCAGTTTTCTTTAATTGCTGTATTTTATCAATTAAACTAATTGTATTGGTTTCATAACTAAAATCTTTATCAGTTGGTGGAATAAGTTCAACTGTGATATTTTTAGCTGTATAAGTACCAGCATTCTTTAATTTTAAAGCTAAATCAATATCTGAACCAGCATTAGCAGTAGGGATTTCTTGATTTTCTATTACTAATTCTGGAGTATATTTGCTAGTGTCTGTTGGTGTAGATGAACCGCTACTACTTTCACTTCCTATATTATTAATAAGAATTGTACCTTCAATAGGTGTAGTTATATCCTCTGATGTTAGTTTTGTTGTAATTGATTTAGATGAACCAATACATTTTGCGTGAAGTGTATATGTACTGTTTAAATCACTTTTAGACAAACGAATATTATAACCTTCACTAATAGAATAACTTTCATTGGTATCTAAGTATAACATTGCAGATTCTGGTGTGTCACCATCCATTGTAAAATCTAAAGTTATTGTAAAATCTGTCCCATTATATACAGTATCCTTACTTATAGTTGATGTGTAAGTTATACTTTTTGACGCTTCAGCAGATACATCAACCCCCATCACATTCAAACTAATCACAAGCGCACACATATATACTAAAAATTTCTTCATTTTTTTATTAAGCCTCCTGTTTACTTTCTATTTCATTTTCATCAATACTATCTATCGATTCTATAAGTCCGTCACGTACATGAATAACACGGTTTGCATATACGGAAGTTTCTACGTCATGGGTTACAATTATAAGTGTTTGATTATTTTCCTTAGCAATATTCGTAATCAGTTCCATGACTTCCATAGTTGTCTTGGTATCTAGATTTCCTGTAGGTTCATCGGCAAAAACTATTTCTGGTGTTCCTACAAATGCTCTTGCGATACTTACTCTCTGTTGCTGACCTCCACTCATTTGTGAAGGTTTATGATGAAGTCTATCACCTAGACCTACGGCTGAAAGCATTCGCGTAGCCTCTTTTTCCCTTTTTTTCTTAGGTACACCGCCAAATATCATAGGCATAGCCACATTTTCAAGGGCTGTTAAGTTAGGCAATAAATTGTAAGATTGAAAAACAAAACCTACATTTTTTTGACGGAACTTTGTAACTTGTTTTTCATTCATCTTTTCAATTCGATTCCCCTTAATCTTGATTTGTCCTTTACTAGGTTTTTCAAGACCAGCAATCATGTTAAGCAGAGTAGATTTTCCAGAACCTGAAGTTCCTAATATACAACAGCATTCGCCTTTTTTAATATTGAGGCTGATATTGTCAAGGGCGACAACACGTTCATTACCCATTCGATACACTTTTCTTAGGTTTTTGATTTCAATTATATCACTCATTATACTCCTCCTTTCTTACATTATGTTGTTAGTAGTTTTTGAGCTTATATAACCCTATTAATTAGCTTCTTTTACATTTTTAAAAATTTAATTAACTCAAAAACAAACAGGTCATTAGTTTAATAATGGTATGGTAATCTTTACTGCCTAAAGAAGAACCTAAATAATAAATAAGATAAATAACATAATATGTATAATTTAGCCATTTATCCCTTTATTTTCCCTTAAGACTAATCATAAAAAAGTATAGCACTTTTTATATAATATTACTATACATAAAAAAACAGACTATTTATTCAAAAAACAAATTGTTAAATAAAATTAACAATTTTTACCACTATATGTAGGTGTTGGAAACTCTTTGATATACCATATGATGTGCATTACATTACTCGACATATTTTTAATTATTAAATAAGTTAATGAAAAATTAATAATTTATGTACGGTTTATGTCGTATAGCGGTATGTATTTAACACCTTAAAAAAAATTATAGTTGAAAATCAAAAAGTAACATTATATTTCAATTTTTTTATGATTATATATGATATAATTAATATATACAGCCAATTACTTAAGTAAGATAATTGCCTAATCAAGCAATTGTTTCTAGGAGAAAAGAACAGGGGATTTATTATATTAAGGAAGGGTGAAATAATGGGAAAGGTAACTTTATGTACTGATAAATATTTGGAAGCTAAACCTATAGTAGCTTTATTAGAGACAGAATTATTTGAAATTAAACTATTTTACAAAACTGAAGATATCCGTAATTTGAAACCTAAGTATCTAAAATATATGCTTAAGAATGATAATATCAACATTATATATGGTTTAATAAAAACTAGAGAGACTCTAGTAAAAAGCTATTTCTTTAAGATTATTGATTGGTTATGTGATAACTATGCTATAGATATTAGTGATTATGCTAAATATAAAGTATGTGAAAAGACTTTTTATTTCTCTTATGAGGATATAGTGATTGACTTGGAAAAAACTGGAATACATTGCAAATATGATTTTGATGAACTATATTTATCAGAGAAAAACTATTGGGATATAATGGATTATATCTATAATGATAAAGGTTATGACCTAAAGAGTGGATAAATATATTAATTGATTTTTATATATATTTAAGTTAAAATTACGATAACAAGATAGATATATTGAAAAAGACTACTTAGACTAGAGGTGTTATAATGTCACATGCATTTTCAAGAACAGAAATGTTGATTGGTAAAGATGGATTACAAAAGTTGAAAAACAGTAAAGTAGCTGTTTTTGGAGTTGGAGGAGTAGGAACATATGTTATTGAGGGATTAGCTAGAAGTGGAATAGGAGAATTGATTCTAATAGATGATGATAGCATATGTGTATCTAATATAAATAGGCAATTACATGCTACTACTAGGACGGTAGGACAGGCTAAAGTAGATGTGATGAAGGATAGGATTTTAGCTATTAATAATGAAGCAAAAGTTATTACCTACAGAGAATTATATAATTCTGATAGTGCAGACAGATTATTATCAAATGATTATTCTTATGTTGTAGATGCTATTGATATGGTTTCATCAAAGATTGATTTGATAGAAAGGTGTAAGAAGAGAAATATACCAATCATTAGTAGTATGGGAGCGGGTAATAAACTTAATCCTACTATGTTTCAGGTTGCAGATATATATGAGACTTCAGTATGTCCACTAGCTAAAGTAATGAGGAAAGAGTTAAGAAACAGAGATATTGACAGCCTTAAGGTGGTTTATTCAAAAGAAAAGCCATTAAAGCCTATATCAGATAATAATAAAACTGACAGTGAACAAAACGAATCATCAAAAATAAAAAGACAGACACCGGGGAGTATTGCATTTGTTCCCTCGGTTGTGGGATTGATTATAGCTTCGGAGGTAGTGAAAGACTTACTTAATTTCTAGCATAAAGGAGATTGTCATGAAAAGATTAATTGATAAACTATATAATAGTAATAATTTATCTTCTGATGAATTATTACTATTACTTAATAATATGGATGAAGAATCTAAGAAGTACTTACATATGAAAGCTAATGAAACAAGGTTACATATCTATAGTGATAAAGTATATATGCGAGGATTGATTGAATTTACTAATTACTGCAAAAACAATTGCAGATATTGTGGAATAAGAAGAGATAATAAAAATGCAAGTAGGTATAGATTAAGTAAAGAAGAAATACTTGATTGCTGTAAGGAAGGATATAGATTAGGTTATAGGACTTATGTTCTTCAAGGAGGAGAAGATACTTATTATACAGATGATAAAATTGTAGATATAGTTTCCTCTATAAAAGCTTCTTTTGAGGATATTGCTGTTACATTATCTATTGGAGAAAAAAGCTATGAATCCTATAAAAAATATTTTGATGCAGGAGCAGACAGATATCTTTTAAGACATGAGACTAATTCTAGAGAACTTTATGACAGTTTACACCCTGATATGAGCTATGATAATAGAATTAAATGTTTGCATGATTTGAAAGATATAGGATACCAAATTGGGGCAGGTTTTATGATCGGATTACCTAATCAGACCAACGAAGATTTTGTTAAGGACCTTAATTTTTTGAAAAAATTACAACCGCATATGGTGGGTATAGGACCATTTATACCTCAATCAGATACACCACTTGCAGATGAAAAGGCAGGAACAGTAGAAAAGACATGCATACTCCTTTCATTAATCAGACTTTTACTGCCAGAAGTTTTATTACCAGCGACAACTGCACTTGGTTCCATTAATAATAAAGGAAGAGAACAGGGGCTAAAAGCTGGTGCTAATGTTGTTATGCCTAACTTATCACCAACTAGTGTAAGAGATAAATATGCATTGTATGATGGTAAGATATGTACAGGTGATGAGGCTGCTCAGTGTAGGAATTGTATTGAAAATCGAATCAAGATGGCAGGATATGAAGTAGATATGTCTAGGGGTGACCATATATCTTTACTAAATAAATAAAAAGATTAACTTTTGACCTTGTATTGAATATAATTTAATAAGAGCAAAAAAGGAAAGATTATATGCAAATACATGTCGTGAGTCCTGGAGAATCACTTTTTACTATTGCAAGGACATATAATATACCTGTTAGTGATATAATTGAAATAAATCAGTTGGAAAATCCCGGTAATCTTGTAGTTGGTCAAACAATATTGATTCCTAGGATGGGAAAATTCTATACATTTAGACCAGGCGATAGTTTGTATTCTATTAGTAAAAAATTTAATGTACCAGTGTATTTGATTCAAAGAGCAAATGATTATTTGGATCCAATGGATTTACAAGTTGGTACAAGAATATTTATACCTAGTGGTCCAAAAACTATTGCAGAAGTAGCAGCTTATATTGACTTAGATATAACTGGTCCTGATTCAGCTTCATATGTAGAAGATGTAGGAGATAATTTAACATATATTAATCTATTTAGTTATAAAACTAATGCTGATGGAATGTTAACTCCATTAATAGGTGATGAACCTGTAATTAATGCTGCTTACAGTAAAAGAGTGGCACCTCTCATGGTAATAACAAATATTGATGAGGGTGGATTCAGTATTGAAAATGCAACAGCCCTGCTTAATGATGAAGAAGCACAAGACAAATTATTAGATGAAGCTATAGCTATTATGAAAGAAAAAGGGTATATAGGAATTGATTTTGATTTTGAATACCTTGGAGCAGAAAATCGTAAACCATACATTGATTTTTTGAAAAAAGCGAAAAAACGGTTAAAGGAAGAAGATGAAAGATATACTCTAACAGTTGCTTTAGCACCTAAGATTAGTGATGACCAAGTAGGAATATTATACGAAGGACATGATTATAGAGAAATAGGTAAAATAGTTGACTTTATTTTTATTATGACATATGAGTGGGGATGGTCAGGGGGACCACCTAGAGCAGTTTCTCCAATAAATGAAGTCAGAAGAGTGGTTGAATATGCTTTGTCTCATGTTCCTAGTGAAAAGATTATGATGGGAATACCTTTATATGGCTATGATTGGACACTACCTTTTGTTGAAGGCGGTAAGTTCGCAAAATCTATTGGATTTAAAGATGGAGTAGAATTAGCTAGGAAATACAACAGGCAGATTCAATTTGATGAAGAGTCCCAGTCACCATTTTTTAGATATATAGATGAAGAAGGTAAAGAACACGAGGTATGGTTTGAAGATGCTAGAAGTCTACAAGCAAAATTTGATTTGGTAAAAGAATTAGGTTTAAGAGGTTTCTTCTATTGGGTTTTAGCTAGAGAAGCTCCACAGAATTGGGAGTTAGTAGAAGATAATTTTATTGTTAATAAGATAATATAATAAAAAAGTGTGCAGCATTGCACACTTTTTTTATGTCTCAATATAAGAATTTCCATCTAATGGTATTAATAATTGTAAATAAGGATCTCCCTCAACTAGACCGATTGCGTATAATGAGTAAAAGGCATCTGGAAGTAATCTAATATTAGGTACATATAAAACTGATTTATCTGTACCAGTAGGTACTATTTCTACTGTATAAGTGTTTGGAGTAATACTTATATAATCAGTTATATCTTTATAACTTACATCTTTGAATAATATTGACCCATTTGGCTCTATAACATCGACAGATGGAGCATCTGGGGAAAGATGTATAAATCTTAATTTGCTTGTATTTGGTTGTAAAGGTTCTTTTGGGTCTTCTACTATGAATAATTCTAGATCTGGTAATTCTCCAATAACAGCTATTGTAGCTATTGTTTTTTCAGGTAGAACTAATTCTTTAGTAAGAATTGGCATATCTGAATTATCAGCAGGATAAATATCAATAGTATAAGTTCCAGGCATAACTGGAAGATATGGAGTAAATTCTCCATATGATAGGTCATCTGCTAGAATATTGTCACCGTTGGAATAAACATCCACTGCTGGAGCTTTTGGAGACGCATGAAGAAGCCTGATGTATGATGTTTTCTTATCGCGCACAAAGTCACCACCTAATAATTAACTTAGTACAATATATGAGTATTTAGGACAAAGGGTTACAGGGATTAATGAAATAATGTTCCTATTTTATATAGGATTAATCCATATAATTAAATAAGTTGAAATATATATTGTATAAGTGTTATAATTACAAATAATAGTATTCACGAACGAAAGGAGAAATTATGATGATTGAATACAGTGATAAATTATACAAGAAAGTAAGTGGAGCAGGAAAAGTTGGTATATGTCTAGGGATTATTTCAATAGTTACAGGGATTGCAGTTGGTATAATATCAATAATTTTTGGTTCTATACTATTGAATGTTAGAAATCAGTTAATTGATTAATATTAAATTACGCAAGTTTATCAACAACTTATATTCTTCATAAGCATATAATATATAAAGTGCTAGGAGAGGTGATAGGTTGGATAAAAAAGTTAAAATATATAATTGTAATTTATCAATGGGGCAAGGTACTAGAATTGAAGGTAGAATTGTTGGGAAAAATTTATCAAGAGATAATATTCGTTGTACATTAGAAAATGAGCCCAGGAATGGAAAAATAGAATTGACAACCAATGGTTATTGGTCTTATATACCTGATAGTAGTTTTATTGGAACTGAAGAATTTGTTATAAAAGTTTATATTTGTGGAGTAGGAGAAAAATATTCAACTATTAAGATAGATGTAGAAGAACAAGAGGTCAGCACCAAAATATCTAAATTTCTACAGTTTGAGGATAGACTTAAAATAGAAAATTATGAAGATGAGATTGTAGAAATAAAAAATATCATGTTATATGTAATTATACATGATAAAAAACTCATCAAGAACGATTTTAATAAAACATCAAAATTAAGAATAGCAGGTACACTAAAATATTTAATTAACTATGATGTAGGTATAGTACCAGTAGAAAAAAAACCAACTATTTGGTTTGATGAAGATGCAGAAGAAACCAGTGAATTTGTACCAGAAAAAGAAGTTCAAGTTGAAAGAGAGACTAATTTCAGAACAGAGATAGATTTGGGAGATTATAGATTAGGCGACGATGTTATTATAGAATACCAGGTTAAATATCAAAATTATAGATTAATGGATTATGATGTGATAAATCATTATTGTGCTATAGAATTGTATATAAATAAGTAAGGTACAGATTTTCTGTACCTTACTTATAATTCTGAGGAGGATTTTACTGACAAGTTCTACTTGCCTGAGTAATTGATTAGCAATTAAGTCTAATATATGTTGTCCTAATTTAGTATATGTACTTGTCTACATGGGTGTTACAACTTTTTGTATTATTTGTTAAGATTATTTTATTCTTTAAAAGTTATTGTAAAGAAATAAAAAAAGCTGCTTGAAGTATATCCAAGCAGCTTTTTTAGTGGATTTAATTTCATTATTAGTCAAAAAAGAATAATAAAGACATATTATGGGATAATATTTATTAAGTCTAAGAATTTTAGTTTAACAATAGGAGGATATAATTTTGATGAAAAAAATTTGTTTTGCAGCAGTATATATTATTACATGTATCCTATTAGTTGGCTGTTGGGATTATAGAGAGATAGATGAGGTAGAGATAGTATTAGGGCTTGGAATTGATTCCCATATCACTCCTGCTAAAGATGCTGATAAATTATCTGAGAGTCAATACCTTGTTACATATGAGATAGTTGGTATAGAAAGTAAAGAAGGTCAATTAAAAAGCAGGGTTCTAAAAGATAAAGGTGATACGTTATATAGAGCAATCAGGAAAATAATTGAAAAGAATGGAAAACAAGTATATCTAGCCCATACAAAAATTCTAATAATTAGTGAAGAGTTAGCAAGGCAAGGTATAACTGAGATATTAGATTACACTATGAGAGATGCAGAATATAGACCAGATGTACATGTTTTAATAACAAATAATTGTAATGCAGAAGACATATTTAAAAATGATGTTACTGATATAGCAAGTATGAGATTAAGTGATACATTAAAAAATCAAGGAAAAATTGGTACATTTGAATCTTCAACAGTATGGAATATAATAGATAAAATTACAAAGAAAGGTTTTGAACCAGCTATTTCTTTAATTAAAGTGGATAAACAACACATAGGTGCAAATTCAGTACACACAGTAGGTGGAACTGCTGTTTTTAAGGCATCAAAAATGGTGGGGAAATTATCAGAGGATGAAACTTTGTATTATCTTTTTATCGACAATGAAATCAAAAATCAACCATTATCAATGGAATATTACTTTGAAGATCAATTAGGACATATTTCTTTGGAAATATTGTCTAATGAAACAAAGGTAACTCCTGTTGTAAATGGAGAAGAGTTGGGAGTTAATATTAATGTCAATTGTAAAGTAGCTATTAATGAGTTGAGTAATCAAATAGATATTTTAGATGAAAAGGATAGAATTGATATAGAGATGAATGCTGAGAAAGATATTGAAGAAGGTATAGTAGAATTAATTACACATGTTCAAAAGGATTATAATTCAGATATATTTGGATTTGGAGATTTATTTAAGAGACAAAAAAACAAAACCTGGAAAAAAGTTGAAAAAGACTGGGATAATGTTTTCCCAACTTTAAAAATAAACACAAACATTAATGTAAAAATAGAGAGATCAGCATTATCATCTCAAGCTATAGAAATAGATAAGTACTAAGACTTATAAAGTTAAGGAGCCACTAAATATGAAGGAAGTATTAAATAAAAGTTTAACTTATAATATTGATTTGTTTAAGAAAGAATTTAAAGATGATGATAGTATTGTATATAGATTATTCCAGAATGAAGGAAGCAAGAAAAAGTTTTGCCTGATTTATGTAAAGAGCATGGTAAACGATGAGGTAATGTCTGATAATATTTTCAAATCTATAATGAGTGCAGATATAAAAAGACATGAGAATAATGCTGAATTTTTAGATTATGTTGTTAATAAAATAGTAAGCATTAACGAAGTAGAAAAATCAAGTGATTTTACATCTCTTGTTGAAAATCTATATATAGGAAAAAGTATTTTGTTTATTGATGGATTTGCTAAAGGAGCAATATTAAACACTCTTGAGTGGTCTACTAGAGCTATTAAAGAACCTATATCAGAGACTATAATAAAAGGTCCTAGAGAAGGCTTCAATGAAGTAATATATACAAACATTTCTTTAATTAGAAGAAGGATTGTATCAAAACACTTAAAAGTTAAGTTTAGAGAAATAGGAAATATTACTAAAACAAAAGTATGTATTTGCTATATAGAAGATATTGCAAAAGATGAGATTGTAAAAGAAGTAGAAAGAAGATTAGATAAAATTGATATAGATGGTATATTGGATACTGGGTATATAGAAGAATTCATAACCGATGAGCCAATGTCATTATTTAAGACACTATTCACAACAGAAAAACCTGATACTGTTTGTGGTAAATTACTTGAAGGAAGAGTAGCTATTATCTGTAATGGGTCACCTTCTGTTATTACTACACCTTTTGTTTTTATAGAATACTTTCAAGTGGATGAAGACTATTATCAACAGTATTATTTTGCCACATTTAATAGATTACTTAGATATCTAGCATTTTTCCTTACGACTAGTGTCCCGGCTATATATATTGCACTAACTAACTATCACCAAGAACTAATACCTACCCCGTTAATATTAAGTATCTATAATGCTAGACAAGGCATACCGTTTCCGTCGTTTTTAGAAGCTTTTATTATGATTATTGTATTTGAATTAATAAGGGAATCAGGTATTAGAATATCTAAGTACAGTGGTTCTGCAATAAGTATAGTAGGTGCTCTTGTAGTTGGAGAAGCAGCAGTACAAGCCAGATTGGTCAGTCAGCCTATGATAATAGTAATTGGGATAACAGGGATAGCTAATTTCCTGCTTCCTAAGATGGTTAATTCAACTATTTTCATTAGAATCATATTTTTATTTTTAGCTTCGGTATTAGGATTATATGGATATATTTTTGGAGTAATATTCTTAAGTCTTCATTTATTCTCTATTAGAAGCTTTGGGGTACCATATATGTTGAGTATTGATCCTATGGAAGATACAATTAACATGAAAGATGTATATATTAGAGCACCGTGGTGGTATATGGATATAAGAGGTAAATTAATTTCTAAAAAGAGAAATAGGAAGAAAAATATAGCCAAAAATTAATAGGAACAGGTGAAGGTATGTATTTAAAAGGTTTAATAGTAGTTGTTATTTTTACTATCATTGGAATTACTGAGATAGTACCACTAAAAAAAAATAAAAACAAAAAGGAATTAATAATTTATACATTATTTTTTACAGCTGCTTTTGTACTAATGTTTTTATATAGTATTGGTGTAGAAATACCTCAAATATCAAAAGGGTTAGATACAATAATTGAAATAATCATATAATCTATATTTTTTGTATTGCTAAAAAAGGAAAAAAGTAAGAGTGGTGAAATTATGAATAAAATAGTGATGTCTAACAAACAGGGTATATGTTTGATAATTCTATTTTTGTCTAGTAGTTCGTTGGTATTATCTTTAGCTAGAGAAGCAAAGAGGGATATATGGATTGCAATGATATTAGGACTTGCTGTATCTCTATTAATTGTAACTATGTATAGTAGAATACTATCTAGATTTCCTGATAAAAATTTATATGAAATAAATATTACTGTTTTTGGAAGAATTATCGGATCTATAATAAATTTCATTTTTTTATTCTATGCATTTTATCTAGGTGCTTTGGTATTAGCTAATTTCAGTATGTTTATTGGTGTTGTAGGGCTAGAGTTCACACCACTAAGTGTAGTGTCTTTTGCAGTAATTATAATTATAATTTATGGAGTAAAAAATGGAATAGAAGTATTAGGTCGTTGGTCGGAATTTTTTGCTAAAATAGTTTTTCCTGTTATTATAATTGTAACATTATTAATACTGAATATGGTGAATGTCAATAATCTTAAACCTATTTTAGAAAATGGTATAAAACCTGTATTGGATGGAACATTGTCTGTAATTACTTTTCCATATGCCGAACTTATCATTTTTACTTTAATTTTTAATAGCAAAATGTTTAAAGGTGGTAATAATATATATAAAACTTTTATATATGGTTTACTATTAGGAGGTATTCTGGTTAGTGTTAATGTAATAGGTTCTTACATTGCTATTGGACCTTTTGCTTATGAAAGCAGTTATTTTCCCATATATTCAGCAGTTAGCAGAATCAATATAAGAGATATTCTGCAGAGAATTGAAATTATTATAGCTGTTACATTTATGATAGGGGGATTTTTAAAAATGAGTGCTTGTATTTTGGCCTGTTGTAATGGCATAGTTACTATACTGAAGTTAAAAGATTATAAGTTTCTAGTAACTCCTGTAAGCTTACTTCTATTAATAGTTTCCCTTACAACGTATAAAAGCATGATGGAAATGATAACAGGGGTTAAGAATTATAATTATGTATCTATGATTGTTCAGATAATAATTCCGTTAATATTATTTATTATTATTGAAATTAAATCAAGATTGTCAAAAAGCAAATAATGATTATAGAAATGGTGATTTACTGTGAAAGAAGTAATATCAAACCGTCAAGGTATAAGTATGATTATTTTAATAATGCTATCAGAATCATTCGTTATAAATCCTATTAAAAATACTAATAAAGATATATGGATTACAATATTGATAGCTATAGGAATTACATGTATAATATCAGCAATGTATTGTAGAATACTAATTAGATATCCTAGTAAGAATTTGTATGAGATTCTTGTTACAGTTTTTGGCAAAATAATTGGTAATGCCATTTGTATATTATATATTTTATATTGTTTTTACGTGGGTGCTTTGGTTTTGACTACATTTAGTTTATTTACAAGTGTGGTAGGACTAGTTAATACTCCAAAATTAATAATAGCTGCTGGGGTTATAGTGTTAGTTATATTTGGTATAAAAAGCGGATTAGAAGTATTAGGTAGATGGTCAGAATTTTTTGTTAAAATTATCTATCCAATAATATTATTAACTATCCCCCTTATGCTGACTATGGTTGAAGTATTTAATTTAACTCCAGTCTTAGAAGATGGTATTCAGCCAATAGCAAAGGGAGCTATTGAAATGATTACTTTTCCTTTAGCTGAGATATTTACTTTTATGTTAATATTGAATACTAAGAGTATAAGGAATTCAAAAAGTATATATAAATTATTTTTAATAGGTTTGCTATTAGGGGGATTTATTCTGTTTTGTACACATGTCAGTGCATATTTATGTTTGGGAGAATTTGCTTATTCAACTAGCTATTTTCCTATCTATAGAGCCGTAAGTAGAATTAATATAAGAGATATATTACAAAGAGTTGAAGCTATAATTGCTATAATTTTTATTATAGGCGGGTTTATTAAAATAACTGTTTATCTTTTAGCTGGGTGTAAAGGTATTGCAGCTTTATTCAAATTGAAGGATTATAAGTCTATAGCCACGCCAATTGGTATTTTAGTAATGATTATATCAATAACAACAGTTTCTAGTATTATGGAATTAGAAACTCATTTATATTATTATACCTATATGGCTATACTGATGCAGTTAATAATTCCAATTGTTACATTGATAGCTTTAGAAATTAAATGTAGGGTTATAAAAAAGAACTAATGAAGTTCAACTTAAATATTATAATATATAATTATTAAAGATATATTATAAAAGTAGCTAAATAAAGGTAAAATAACCTAGTTTAAAGCTAATGTATATGGTATAATAAAATTTGAATGACAAATCAATTTGACGTAAATCAGGGGGTTATAATGAGTACTATTCATTCAAATGAATTCAGAAAAATGTTTAGAATAATTAGTTTTATTCTTTTTATTATATATTTGATAATACTAATCAATGTATTATTTTTAGATGCTAAATATGGTAGGATTACTGGGTTGAAAGGTTATAACATAGAACCATTCAAGACAATAAAAAACTATATAAAATATAGTGGAACCAATGCCATCATGACTAATATTTTTGGTAATATACTTGCATTTATGCCTTTAGGATTTTTTGTACCTATATTATTCAGACGAACAAGATTTTTTATATTAATGATATTAATTAGTGGATTTGTTAGTTTGGCAGTAGAAGTACTGCAATATCATTATGCAGTTGGAAGTTTTGACGTGGATGATATTATACTCAACACTCTTGGTGGGTTCATTGGGTATTTGATTTTTAGGATATGTTATTATATATATTATGGCATAAAATATCTGAAAGATAAGAACAGCTAAATTTCTAAAGAAAAAGGGTTTCAATAAATAAAGGATAGGGAGAATATGGAAGATAAGAAGATTACATTAAGATTAAATAATAAAAAACAGTCTGGACATGGAATCGCTTCTTTTGCATTAGGGATTTCATCTTTGATATTATTTCTAAGTGCAGTAGGTATATCTGCTTTTGGAGATAGAAGTACGGATAGCATTGCTTTAGCTATAGGACTTGTTGAGATAATAGGATTTATTGTATGTATAGTTGGAATTATATATGGAGTAATTGGAGAACTTTCAAAAGATACATTTAAAACATTTGCTCACATAGGCATAGGTATAAATCTGATAATGATGTTATTTCACGTATTGGTAATTATATACGGTTTTGGAGGATAATATTTACTTACATATAGCAATTAAAACTTTTATAACATAAAAAAGGGGATATCGAATAATACATTTTTAACTTAAATATATTATCCGACAGCCCCTTTTATTTCTAATTTAATGGGATTGATAATTTACTTTTATTTAATCCTGCTACTATAAGATTAGCGATAATAAGACCCATTATAAACTGTACCATATTCCAAGGTAATGAGAATATAGGAACAATATAATTACCAGTCATTATATATGATGCTATATAATAACCAAAAACCATAAAAGTACCAGCTATAACAAAACCAAAAGTATATGCAGGTTTGAATTTTATATGATTCAATTTAGCCACCAGTAAAGATAGACCTAAAATAATTAACGGAATCAGTATTGTTATTATAAGTAGCTGTGTTTCAACTTTATTGGTTAGACTTATCAATTCGTCAACAGAATCCAACTTCAGTTCTTCTAGTAAATTATTATTTAAAGCATTGGTTTCTAGAGATATTTTACTAGAAAGAATATATCTAAGTATAACATTGAATATGGCAAATCCACCAGCGAAAACAACACTTAAATAAATGTACATTTTCTTTCTGAATTTTTCGCTTGCACATATTCCTACAATTGCTCCCATTAAAGCTTTTATAATCAAAGTAGGTATTGCCCAATGTGCATATCCTCCGATAACATCTGCTAGTGCAGAACCTACTCCAGCAGCGAATGCTCCATATTTCCAGCCTAATAGAATTGCTGCAATAAAAATCATACTATCGCCAAGATGAATATAACCATTTGTAAAAGGAACTGGAACTTTTATGACCAAAGTTGCTAGTAATACAAGGGCAGTCATTAATCCTGTATAAGTAATTTTTTTAATGTCGCTAGATTCAAAATATGTATTTTTCATCAGTGTCACCTTGCCTTTTTTCAAAATTTATATATACTATATAATATAAGTGTGTATTTTAAAAGTGACAGTTTTGTTCAAAACAAAAGGGACAGTTATTAGAAAGGGTGAAAATATGATTGATTTGGTACCAAATCTGGATGGGACTTTAGATAAACCATTATATGTTCAATTATATGAATACATAAGAAATGAGATAATAGGCGAAAGCATTATTCAAAACGAAAAATTACCTTCAATAAGACAGCTGTCAGGGAGTCTTGATATAAGTAAAACAACTATTGAAAATGCTTATCAGCAATTACTTGTAGAAGGTTATTTGTATAGTTTGCCCCAAAAAGGATATTATGCAAGTGCATTTGATAAAACTTATGTAAACAGTAAGAAAAATGAAACAGAATACGTCGCAGAACAAAAAATAAAAAAATTGATTAAATATGATTTTAAAAATGAATATGTGGAAGAAATGAATTTTGATTTTAATTTATGGCGAAGATATATGAACCGTATTCTTAATTATGATTATCAAAAGCTATATAAGTCTACAGATGTGCAAGGTGAGATGGAACTAAGAAAGGAGATTGTAAGATATGTTAGAAGATCAAGAGGTGTAACAGCTGATGCCAGCAGAGTTATCATTGGTGGAGGTGTTCAATATTTATTGAATATACTTAGTACATTAATGAAAAAAATCCACATTGATGAATGTGCTTTTGAAGATCCTGGATTCAATAGAGCCAAAAATATATTTATGCATAATAGTTTTGATATAATACCTATACCTATAAAAGAGGATGGAATCGATCTGAAAGTACTAAAAAATTCTAATTCGAAATTATGTTACGTTAGTCCTTCACATCAATTTCCTACTGGTACAGTCATGTCTGTTGACCAGAGAATAAAACTATTGAAGTGGGCAAGTGAGAATAATGGTTATATTATTGAAGATGATTATAACAGCGAATTAAGATACTATGGAAAACCTATACCTTCAATGCAGAGTTTTGATAAAGATGGAAACGTTATATATTTGGGTTCATTTTCTACAGTTCTGGTTCCTTCTATAAGAATAAGCTACATGATTTTACCAAGTAAGTTAATCAACCTATATAATGAAAGTAAAAATAGGTATACACAGACAACTTCTAAGACAGAACAATTAGCATTAGCACTTTTTATGAAAGAAGGCATGTTTGAAAAACATATCAGGAGACTTAAGAAAAATTATACTAAAAAAAATCAAATATTGATTCAAGCAATAAAAAATTATATGGGAGATAAAGTTCAGATTGGCGGAATGGATTCTGGGTTACATATGCTGATAAATGTTGATTCAAAACTCTCTGAACAACAAATAATAGAAATGGCATTAGATAACGAGATTTTGATTTCAGGTATATCAGAATATACAATCGTAAAAAAATTTCAAAAAAATCCCATATTAATTCTATCATATAAAGGAATAGATATTAATGATATTGAAAAAGCTATTCGATCACTTAGTAAAATTTGCTTTAATTGAAAATAAAATTTTATTATTGATTGTATTTTTTATAATAAAAATAAGCTGTGTGTGATATACTATAAGTATGTGAGTATTGATGATAGAATTAATATAATAAGTAGTTTTTGCTTATAAAATAAGTTTTATTGTTATATTTTTAAATCAAACAGGAGCTGATTGATGTGAGAAAAAGAGCACTACTTGTAAATGATTCTAGATTTGAAAGTTTAATAATGAAAGATATGTTAAACAATCTAGGTTATGATGTTGAACTTGCAGATGAATTTGATGCATTATACGAAGCAGAGCAGTTTGAACCTAATATTGTTATAGTTAATTATATTATGAGGAAAACTCGTGGAGATAAATTAATCAAAGACATTAAATCTACTATACCTGATAGTAAATGTTTATTATCATCCAGCAATTCAATCAGACATGATAAAATAGAAGATAGTGTTGATGGAATTCTACACACTCCATTATCCATGTTTACTTTAAAAGATAGTCTTAAAAGGATTGGGGAAGAAGAAGATATTATACATTTTGTTGGAAAAGATGAAATTTCTGCACATATAAAATATTGTCCTCATTGTGCAAGTAACTTAAGTGATTTTAACCAAAGTATTACTTTTTGCCCATACTGTGGTCAAATTCTTAAACAAAAAGTATCTAATAAATAATCTATCAGTCGGATAATTAATATTATCCGATTTTTTTTATCTTTTCATCAAATAACATAAAAGGATAATATATTGTAAAAAGACAAATTATGTAATATAATGTACGTAAGAAAGGGAAGGTGGGATTAAATGGAGGAAAATATTAAAATTAGTCATGAGCAAAAGAGATATAAATATTATTACATAATGATAAGTATTATGTTTTTGCTGATGATACTGCAAATGGTTTTAGGTGTTAAAATGGGTAATCGCTCATTAATTCTAGTTATATCTTTAAGTTTTCTTCTTGTTGCATCAGTTGTTATTACCCTTATATTGAATAAAAAAAGTATTAATACCAAGAGCACAATCTATATAACCTTGATACCAATGATTATATGTTGGTCTGTTATATTTAGTACTAGTGAAAGTATAGTTGTTTTCTCTGGTATGTTTCCAGTTTTAGTATTACTAGTTTTCCTAGGACGTTATAAGGCAATAGTAATAACTGGCAGTTTCAATATAGGTGTAACTATTTTTAAAATAGTAGGATTATTAGATAATGATAACTTATCCAATGTTGATAAATCCGTTTATATCTATTTAGTTCTTGTGCTGTTGATATTTTCTGCTTCCTGCTATATGGGAGCCAAGATATTACATAACATGATGAATAGAAATAGAAAGATGATTAGTAATCTTGAAAAGTCTAGAGATGAGCAAGACCAGATGATGAATAGATTAATAGATACTAGCAAAGTTATCTATAATCATTCTAACGAACTTAATATTATTATGGAAGATATGAATATTATGTCCAAAGATATAGAACAATCAGTAGAACAGATAAAAGAAGGGGCTAGAGAAGGTGCTGAATATACAGAAAAACAGCTAGAATCAACTAATAATATTCAAGAGTTGATAAATGAAGCTTCGGATACATCTCTATCCATTAGTCATACATCAAAAGAAATAGAAAATGTAATAGGTAATGGTATGGAGATTGTTGAAACATTGTATGACAATAATAATGTTTCTAATGAAAATAATTCTAGAACATTTGATATCATGCAAGAACTGAAAGAAAAGTCGGATAATATTGTAGATATCATAGAGACCATAAAGAGTATTGAGGACCAAACTAATCTATTGGCTCTAAATGCTGCAATAGAGGCTGCGAGAGTGGGGGAAGCAGGTAAAGGTTTTGCAGTTGTTGCAGATGAGATAAGACATTTGGCAGAACAGTCTTCACAATCCGTGAATGATATTACATTAATCATTTCCGAATTACAAGAACAAACCAATAAATCTTTGAGTGCATATGAAAAACTTAATAAAATAAGTGAGGAACAAAACAGACTAGTTGAAGGTACAAAAAATGTTTTTGATAAAATTAAAAATAATATGATAGAAAATACGAAAAAAATTGATTTGCTGTCCTCAAAAATATCTACAATTGTAGAGGAAAACAGGAATATCGTAGGTTCCGCTAATAACCTGTCAGCTATTACACAAGAAAATTATAGCAGCTCAGAAAATACTGTTTCATTGACATATAAGTATCTCACATTATCGGAAAAAGGTAATAAGATATTGGAAAGTTTGAATGAAACATCAGAAAAAATTGCTTCAAATTAATAATGTAACGAGGTAAGTAAGATTTACAATTCTTGAGTAAAATATTTCGAGTAAGTCAGAAAAAGTGTTTTCAAAACACTTTTTCTCCTAACTGGTATAACTGTAGGCTTTTTCATATTTATTAAATAGGGGAAACTCAGTACCAAAAAAATCTTGACACATAATACATATTAATATATAATAAATATAATTTAATAATCAAATTCGGTGATTGAAAGTAGTAAGAATTGGTTGTAATTATAGAGAGTCGGGGATGGTGGAATCCTGATATCTACAATAATTCTGAATGGATTCATGAGAAGTATGGTGAACGCTTGATTGCAAGTAGCTTATACCGTTTTTCCTACGTTATAAGGATAGGATATGTTAGTATCTGAAAGAGTTAAGCACATAATAGGTGGCATAACGAAATGTAACTTCGTCCTAATAATGACGGAGATTTTTTGTTATTAGAGAGAATTATTTATTAAAGCTGTTGACCTACAGCGAAGTGCTTAAAGTTGGGTGGTACCACGAGTAACACTTCGTCCCAATAAATGGATGAAGTGTTTTTTTATTGCCTTTTTAGATACACATCTCATCGAAAATCAATATCACATTTTATTAAATTCAAAAATTATTAGAAGGGATGGAATTTAATTATGACACATCAATTTGGAAAATTTGGAGGACAATATGTACCAGAACCAGTAATCGAGGCTTTGAATGAATTGGAGGCAGCTTTTAACGAAGCTATGCAGGATGAAGAATTTAAAAATGAATATCTATACTATATGAAAGATTATGTGGGAAGAGAGTCACCACTATACTTTGCAAAAAATATGACTAATAAGCTAGGTGGAGCTAAGATTTATTTGAAAAGAGAAGATCTTAATCATACAGGGGCTCACAAGATAAATAATGCAATAGGACAAATATTACTAGCTAAAAGAATGGGGAAGAAAAAGATAATCGCCGAAACAGGGGCAGGACAACATGGTGTAGCAACTGCTACAGCGGCAGCTATGTTCAACATGGAATGTGAAATTTTCATGGGAGAAGAGGATACTAAGAGACAGAAGCTTAATGTTTTCAGAATGGAATTACTAGGTGCAAAAGTCACTCCTGTAACAAGAGGAACTAGAACTCTAAGCGATGCGGTAGATGAAGCTATTGAGCAATGGGTAGAGAGAATAGAAGATACATTTTACCTATTAGGTTCAGCAGTAGGACCACATCCATATCCAACTATGGTTCGTGAATTCCAAAAAATCATAGGTGAAGAAGCTCTTAGACAGATAAAAGAAAAAGAAGGAAGACTTCCAGATTATTGTATTGCATGTGTAGGTGGAGGAAGTAACGCTATTGGCTTATTCCACGAATTCAATTCTTATGAAGAAGTTGAATTAATAGGTGTAGAAGCTGCGGGAAAAGGAGTAGATACTGATTTACATGCGGCAACTATGGCTCATGGAAAAGAGGGGGTTGTTCATGGTATGAATACAATCTTTATCCAAGATGACGAAGGAAATATAAGTCCAGTGTATTCAATATCAGCAGGATTGGATTATCCAGGTGTTGGACCAGAACATGCACATCTAAAAGACATTGGTAGAGCAAGGTATGAATCCATAACAGATGATGAAGCAGTTAATGCATTCTTATATTTATCACAAACAGAAGGTATAATTCCTGCAATTGAAAGCTCACATGCACTCGCTTATACTATGAAATTTGCACCAACCCTTGATAAAGACAAGATTATTATAGTTAACCTATCAGGTAGAGGAGATAAAGATGTTGAAGCAATCGAAAGATATTTAAAAGCTAATAATAAGCCAATTAATCTATAGCTTCCGATACTCTATTTCTATAATTCAAATAAGTATTCTATCTGAATTATTGATAGATAAAAAATAAATATGAAAAATAACTATCATACATTATGCCTAGATGTCTTGTGGAATCTAGGCATAACCATTATAATAATAGTATTATGTTATTATAGGAGAATGGTATATGGAATGGTGCAAAATTATAGTTGTAGATGATGAATACTTATTAAGACAAGGTATCATGCATATGTTGGATTGGAAAAAATATGGTTTTACAATTGTGGGGGAAGCAACTAATGCCACTCAGACATTAGAACTAATTGAAAAGGTACATCCGCATATAATCTTATGCGATATAGTCATGCCTAATATTGACGGCATAGAGCTATCTAAAATAATAAAAAAACGTTATCCGGATATTGAGATTGTAATTTTAAGTGGATATGATAATTTTGATTATGTAAAAACTGCGTTCAAGTATGGGGTTGCAGATTATATTCTAAAACCTACACTCACAGCAGACCAATTACTAGATATATTAATACCTCTACAAAAGAAATTTGGACAACCTGTATGTGATATCAAAAAAGAAGATGATGCAGGAAAACAGATGCTAAAAATGTTAGAGGATAAAATTTTGGATGAACAATTAATAAGCGATTGTTTTAATCAAGCAGAGTATACAATAATAGGTTATCAGCAATGTACTAATGATTCTATTGATGTCAGTTTAGTTAATGATAAGATTAATGAAACATTTAGGAATTACAATTATATATACATAGGAAAATCTCAAAACATACATATATTCATTATTAATCATAAATCCCAAGAAAGATTTGATATCAATGATAAATGGAATCAACTAACCAACAATCTTGAAAATATAATTATTACTGTTTTTTCAATGAAAATAGATGGGATTAATTCATCTTCAAATCTCTTAAAAGCTTATGAAGAAATAAAAAGCTTATCACAATACCATTTTTATGGTTATGAAAATGGGCATATAAGTGTTTCTTTGGAAACATATAAAAATAAGGATAGATTAAAATTTGATACAAAAGAATTTATGCATATAGCTACATCCGACTCAGTTACTGCCCTTGAATACTTGGAAACATATCTTAACAAACTAACTTTTCAAAATGGTCTTATGGGTAACGAGATAAAAGCCATTGTTCAAAACGTTATTTATAATCTTTTTAATATTATTTTTATTAGAGAAGATAAATATGAGGAAGTAAATACCAAAAAGATTTTGTTTTTCAATAATATATCCAATGCTATTACATTGAAAGAGATAATTGAATACTTCAATGAAATAAAAGAGTATATACAATCCTTGATAAAAATAGGGACTACAAGCAGGATGATGCAACAGATACTTGACTATATTAATCTCAATTATAAAGAACAAATCAATCTCCAAGGAATCGCTAATGAATTTCATATTAGTTATTCTTATTTATCTGCTTATTTCAATAATCACTACAAAGAAAGTTTTAATGATTATCTTAATGGGGTTAGAATACAAAAGGCGAAAGAATTTCTAGTTGAACCTTCTATTCAAATATCCTATGTTAGTGAGTTGGTTGGTTATTCATCCCCTAACTATTTTACCAAGGTTTTTAAAAAATTGACTGGTTACACACCAACAACCTACAGAAGGATGTATATGAAATGAGATTAAGAAAAATAAAATCAGCAGATAAAATTATAAGACTTTCTTTATTTACTAAAATTGTTCTTGTCACGTTATGTGGTCTAATAATATCAACTGTAGTAGTAGCTACAGTGACAATTAGTACAGGAGAAAAATTATATATCAACACATATAATACATCTAATCAAAAGATTGGGGATAGAATTGTAGATGAACTGAAAAATCTGAATTATAAGGCTTATAACTTGATGGAAGAATATGGGCGAAGCAACAATTTAAAAGTGTATTGTACAGAGTACATGCCAAAAACTAAACGTTTCTATAAAAGGTATAGTCTACAGAATGAATTATTTCGAATAAATAATAATTATGGTGTACCTATGTTCAATATATTCGTTATAGGAAATAATAAAAATTATTATACAGACAATTATATAGGTGTCACTTCTACGACAAAAGATAAAATAATGGAGATGGGATTTTATAAACAATATAAACAAAATCCTTCTAATACTTACCATTATATAACAAGTGGATTCAATGGTTATGCTTCTTCACAGCCATCTATTGTTATCACAAAAGGATTGGAAGAACCTATCAACAATACTTTTTTCGGGGATATGTTCATAAGTATTACAGAGGAAAATTACAGTTCCCTATATAAAAAATATATGGTAAGAGGAAATGACGTAATAATACTTAGCAAAACAGGACAAGTCCTATCAAGTAGTATGAAAAAATATATAGGAGAAGAACGTGGAGACATCCTTACAATGGTAAAAGAATCAATAAAAAGTTCTAAGTATATACGTACCCAATTTGACCAGAAACCATATCTATTGACAGCTAGATATATTCAAAATATGGATTTTTATTTAGTTATTCTAAGTGATACCAGTATTGTATCTAAGGTTTTCTTGAAATCAAAATATTATATTATACTTCTATCGGGTATAATTGCATTACTAACATGTTCTATAATCCTTATAATAACTAAAAAGACAACTAGCAGATTAACCAAATTGGTAGATACTATGGAAGTAGCGACAGAATCCAATTTTAAACAAAAAGTTCCTATAGAAGGTGGTTATGAGGTAAGAAGACTAAGTGCGGCATATAATCAGATGGTACTGGAATTGGAATCATATATTGATAAATTAATGGAAGAGCAAGAACAAAGAAGATCAGCTGAATTATCAGCTTTACAGATGCAGATTAATCCTCATTTCATGTATAATACTCTAGCATCAATTAAATATCTAGCCTGGCAGGGAGATAATAAAGCGGTAGATGAGATGATTAATGCTTTTATAGCATTACTGCAAAATACAATATCAAAAACTGATGAAATGGTAACGGTAGAAGAAGAGATTAATAATCTCAAAAACTATGCAAAAATCAATAGTATGAGATACGGAGAAAAAATACAAGTATCTTACTATATTGATGACAGAGCATTAGACTTGCTTATTCCCAAATTACTATTACAGCCTATAGTTGAAAATGCTTTTTTTCATGCTTTTTCCAACAAAGAAAATGGTGATATCAAGATCTTTGTTTCTCTACTAAATGATATATTGACCTGTGAGATAATTGATAATGGCGACGGTATCAATAATAAAGCATCAAATGAAAAAACAAGTTTCAAGACATATTGTAAAAGTATAGGCTTAGAAAATACAAAACAAAGATTAAAGCTTGTATATAATGACAAAGCAAGTTTATCAGTTCAAAGCACTCCTAATATTGGTACATCAGTTAAAATAGTTATTGCTTGTTAGCGTGATAGCTATTTTCTTTCTTATAAAAGAGTCTTATTTTTTTGACATAATAAATTATTACGATTGATATAAAATAATTACTATAAAACCCATATAATTACATGTAATTAGTAAAAAATTACTAAATGACAATAAAATATTGCTAAATCTATTATAATAAAGGTGGTAAAATACTAGCTGTAAAAGAAATAATTTATAAGAAATATACAATTATAGGAGGTAGTTAGATGAAAAAGATAATGGGATTATTACTTACAACATTACTAGTTATGAGTTTATTTGTAGGTTGTGGTTCAAAAGAAAAAGATGCTGAACCTACTGGAGGTAATGATAGTAACCAAAGCAGCAGTGAAAAGGATCAAGGAACTAGTGGGGATAATACGACTGATAAACCTAAAGTAGGGGTAACAATCTATAAATTTGATGATAACTTCATGACTTATACTAGAAATGCCATGACATCAGCAGCAGAGGGGAATGCAGAACTTGTTATGAATGATTCTCAGAACAATCAATCCGTACAAAATGACCAAGTAGATGTAATGATTAATAAAGGTGTGAAAGCATTAGTAATCAATCTTGTTGACCCAGGTGCAGCACCAACAATTGCTGATAAGGCAAAAGCTGCTGATATACCTTTGATATTTGTTAACAAAGAATATCCAGAAGGAACAGATAAGATAGATTATGACAAAGTATGGTATGTAGGAACACAATCAAAAGAATCAGGAGATATTCAGGGTAAATTAGTAGCTGAAGCTTGGAAAGCACATCCAGAGTGGGATAGGAACGGGGATGGTGTGATGCAATATGTTATGTTGATGGGAGAACCAGGTCATCCTGATGCTGAAGCTCGTACTAAATATTCAGTTGAATATATCAAAAATGAAGGAATCAAAGTAGAGGAATTAGAAAAACAAACTGGTATGTGGGATGCAACAAAAGGTAAAGAGTTAATGACAACATGGTTAGGTAAAGAAGGCGATAAAATAGAAATGGTTTTATGTAATAATGATGGTATGGCACTTGGTGTTGTAGAAGCTCTAAAAGCAGATGGATATTTTTCAGAGGGTAAATATATGCCAGTTGTTGGAGTTGACGCTATTCCAGAAGCATTGGATTTGATTCAACAAGATATAATGCTTGGTACAGTGCTTAATGACCCATTAAATCAAGGTAGAGTTTCCATTGAAATGGCTATCAACTCCGCAGCAGGAAAAGATGTTCTAGATGGTCTGGATTTCTCACTTGATGAAACAAAAGCAGTTAGGATACCATATCAACCAATAACAAAAGATAATTTGGATTTAGCTAAAAAAGCTTATGGCATGGAATAGATATATATTATTGAATTAAAATACGGAGCTGTCGGATAATACGACAGCCCTAATCTTTTTAGGTATGGTGATAAATATGAATGAGCAAAAGCAGAATGAATTAGTATTAGAAATGACTGGTATAACAAAAGAGTTTCCTGGTGTAAAAGCTCTTGATAATGTTAAATTTGCTTTAAGACAAGGAACTGTTCATGCATTAATGGGAGAAAACGGTGCAGGTAAATCTACTTTGATGAAATGTCTGTTTGGTATCTTTTTGAAAGATGCAGGAACAATAAAGGTATCGGGAAAAGAAATAAATTATAAGAATGCAAAAGAGGCTTTGGAAAACGGAGTTTCAATGGTACATCAAGAATTAAATCAAGTAAGACAAACAAGAGTTGTAGATAATATTTGGTTAGGGCGATTTCCAATGCAGGGTATCGTTGTTGATGAAAAACAAATGTATGATAAAACCAAAAAAATATTTGAAGACCTTAACATTGATATTGATCCAAAAGAAAAGATAGAAAACCTATCTGTATCTCAAGCGCAGATGGTTGAAATTGCAAAGGCTGTTTCATATAATGCCAAGATTGTTGTTATGGATGAACCAACATCCTCTTTGACTGAAAAAGAGGTACATCATTTATTTAGAATAATCAATAGTTTAAAAGAACAGGGAGTAGGTATTATATATATTTCTCATAAGATGGAAGAAATACTGGAAATAGCTGATGAAGTGACGGTTATGAGAGATGGTAAGTATATTGCAACTGAAAGTGCTGATAATTTAACAACAGATAGAATAATAAAACTCATGGTAGGGCGTGATTTAACAAATCGTTTCCCGGAAAAGAAGAATAAACCTAGTGAAGTTATATTAGAAGTAAAAGACCTAAAATCTTTTTATGCTCCAAAAGTCAAAGGAGTTAGTTTTGAACTAAGAAAAGGTGAGATATTAGGGGTAGCAGGTCTTATGGGTTCAAGAAGAACAGAATTATTGGAAACCATATTTGGAATACGTAAGAAAGAATCAGGAAATATATATTTGCATGGTAAAGAAGTGAAAAATAATAATGCTAGAGAGGCAATTAAAAATGGATTTGCTCTGGTAACAGAAGAACGAAGGAAAACTGGTCTTTTTGCAGGTTTATCTGTTTACTTTAATAGTATTATTTCTAATATAGACAGCTATTGCAGTGGTGGTGTCATTAATGAATCTAAATCCAAGGTGGATACCAAATGGGTTATAGATAGTATGAGAGTTAAGACGCCATCTGAAAAAACTAAAATAGGGACTCTATCTGGAGGTAACCAACAAAAAGTAGTTATTGGAAAATGGCTATTAACTAATCCAGAGATATTATTGTTGGATGAACCTACAAGAGGTATAGATGTTGGTGCTAAATATGAGATTTATCAACTTATTAATGAATTAGCTTGTAACGGTAAAGGTGTTATAGTTATCTCTTCTGAGATGCCTGAATTATTTGGTATAACTGATAGAATAATTGTTATGAGTAATGGTCATCTAGCAGGATGTGTAGAAACCGCTTCAACAACTCAAGAAGAAGTATTGGCACTTGCAGCAAAATATATATAGAAAGGATAAAATACATGGATAAGATAATCAGAAAGATATCATTTGATAAAAAGAAGATAAGCGACTTACTTCTTAAATATGCAATATATTTTGTACTACTCATCATGATTATAGTAATTATAATAGAGGATTCATCTATAGTATCATGGCGAAGTCTGGCTACAATATTAACTCAGGCTTCAACAAGATGTATGCTTGCTCTTGGTGTAGGAGGTATCATTGTACTTGCTGGAACAGACTTATCTATTGGTAGGATGGTAGGATTAGCAGGGGTTGTGGGAGCAAGCTTAATGCAATCACCTGGTTTTTCTAGAAGAATATTTCCTAATCTGCCAACATCAGGATGGTTCATTGCATTATCAATTTTATTTATAATTCTATTGATAACTTTTGCATCATTTATTAATGGGTGGTTGACAGCTAAATTACATATTACACCATTTATCGCTACATTAGGTATGCAATTAGTTCTATATGGAGCAGCTTCAAGTTATTATAATGCTTTAGGCGGTTCACCTATAACAAGCTTGAATGAAGGTTTTAAATATATCGCTCAAGGTAAATTATTAAAACTTAAATTTGGTTCAGATGAATTTTATATATCATTCCTTATGATTTTCGCTCTAATATCAATTTTATTCATATGGTTCATATGGAATAAAACCAGAATAGGCAAGAATATGTTTGCTGTTGGAGGTAATGCAGAAGCTGCGGCAGTATCTGGTGTTAGTATTGTCAAGACAACTTTAATAATATATGTAATTGCCGGAGTATTATATGGAGCTGCTGGATTACTTGAATTAGGACGTACAGGTTCAGCAACCAATAATCTTGGTCTAGGCTATGAATTAGATGCTATTTCAGCCTGTGTTGTTGGTGGTGTTTCACTCATGGGTGGAGTTGGTTCAGTAGCAGGTATTGTAACTGGGGTTATTATATTCCAAGTAATTAACTTTGGTCTAGCGTATATTGGAGTAGATCCATATCTTCAATATGTGGTAAAAGGTATGATAATTCTTATTGCTGTTGCAATAGACACTAGAAAATATATCAAAAAGAAATAAGAGAGGAGAGAACGTCATAGGAGAATGGGATATTAAAACGATATTAGGTTGTGGATTTTATATATTCGCAGTGATAATAGGTGTTAAGCATCTATATAATAGAAGAGGTTATAACAAAAAAGAGGGATTGGATAATACAAATATAAAAGTGGATAATATTTCAAAATAAATACAAATTGGTACTATATAATAGTTGGAAAAAAAAGTGAATATAAGGTATAATATAAGAGTTAGCTGGTAAGAGGTTAACTCTTATATTTATGTTTGAATATCAATACCAAACTAGAAATTATTTTAACAAAAGACTAAGTAATAATTGTTTAACATTCAGATGAGAGGTGATGACAATATTTAGTACAATAAATCGAATTGACCAAAATATTATACTATATATATCTGAACATCTAAGAACACCTGTACTGGACAGTATAATGGTATTCTTTTCACGTATTGGTAATGCTGGTTTGGTTTGGATAGTCATATGTATATTGCTTTTAGCAAGTAAAAAATATAGAACTGTTGGTATAATAGCCGCAACTGTATTAATTACTAATACTATCTTAGGTGAACTGATACTAAAAAATGCTATTGGTAGGATTAGACCATATGATGCACTAGGTTTAGATATTATCATTGATAAATTAAATAGTTTTTCAATGCCTTCGGGACATGCAATAAGTAGTTTTTCTGTAGCATTTATAGTAGCTTTTTTGGTGAAAAAGTGGAAAGTATATTTACCTATTCTTATTTTAGCTATTGTTATAACATTATCAAGAGTTTATTTATCAGTGCATTATCCAACAGATGTATTGCTCAGTATAATTATAGCTTTTATAGTATCTTTTACAGCAACGAAAATTGCTAGAGCAAAAGGGCTGATTACAGACAAAAGTTAAACTATATAAAGATACCAAATATAGATCATACTAAATATAGAAATATATAATTTAAAAGGAGTAAAATTATGTTTGATTACAAGGAGTATTATAAAAAAGAAAATGAACCTATTTTAGATTCATACGAAAAATCTTTAGAAAAGATTAAAATGGTAGTTGATTGTACAGAGAAAAAGGATGGATATGGAAAATATTTTAATGAACTCGGCAGGTTCATAATTATGATGGCTGACCATGAAAAAGAATTAGATGAAGTATATTTTGAAAACAATACTTTTGAACAATTAAAAGACTTTAATGAAAAAATGTACAAAGACGTGTTACATGATAATTATGATACATGTTATGGTAATCCAAGTTATGCTGTTTCACAATTTGGTAATCAAATTGGTCAGGCATTATGCTACCTATACACAAAAGTACATGAATATGTACAATTAGCTTATCAGCATAAGATTTTTATGATGTATAGGGTTAATAAGTTATTTATTCAATTCTATAATTACATTATGGATAATCAAGAAATATCACAATGCAGATTAAAAGAATTCATATTAGCTGACGCTAAAGAATATGTAGGTCAAGAAGTTAAGTTATATTATGATGAAATGAGTAATCCTAATAAATCTTATCTTACTGATATGGTTAAAAATGATGATTTAGCTGATCTTAGATATTTATTTAAATATGGAAATTACATAGGATACAATGAAATTAAAATAGCAGAGTATCTTAATGATATACCAAAAGAAAAGATTGAATACATGGCTGATATTATGTCAGAAGGTTATCGTATAGGATTTATAAACGACAACAAAGATATCACGATTAAATCAGCAGTCAGCTTAAGATATCAAATAGGTTTTGAACGTGTTATGAGAGAAGTTATAGCTAACTTTGAAAAATTGAATCTAAGACCTATCATTACTATAGAAACAATAACTAATATTGAATACAATTATGCTTTCACTAAGATGTATTCTACTATGCCTAATAAACAATATTTTTATGACCATAGATATGATTATGCATTATACCTTGATGATGAATATGCAAAACTTAAGCAGGAGGCATGTGAAAAACATATAAATCAACTTGGTGCTAATTTACATGCTCAAGGTGGTCCTGCTGTGCTTGAAGGTTTTGGACAAAAGCCATTCTATCCAGAAACCAAGAAAGAATGTGTTAAACTAGATGACGAACAAACAGTTCTTAATAAAAATCTTCAAATGAAAGCAAAACAACTTCTTTGTAAATATTTATCAGGCGAAAATTATAGTTTTACTATGGTATCATATCCAGTACCTGAAATAGGAGATAAATTTGAAGAAATATTTGATTATACAATAAAAGTCAACACCCTTGATGTGAATGTATATGAAAAAATACAACAGAAACTAATAGATGCGTTAGATAAGGGTGAATATGCTCACGTACAAGGAAAAGGCTCTAATAAAACTGATATAATGGTTAAATTACATGAAATAAAAGACCCAGAAAAAGAATCACTTTTCCACAATTGTTTAGCTGATGTTAACATTCCTCTAGGAGAAGTATATACATCACCAACTTTAAAAGGTACTAATGGTACATTATTCGTTGAAGAAGTATTCCTTAATGGATTGAAATATAATAACCTAGAAATAACTTTCAAAGATGGATATGTTGACACATATACATGTACTAATTTTGATGATATTGAAGAAAATAAAAAATACGTATATGAAAACTTGATTTTCCCTAATGAAACATTGCCACTTGGAGAGTTTGCTATAGGAACCAATACTACAGCATATGTAATGGCACATAAATATAATATTGATGATGTACTGCCAATATTGATAACAGAGAAAACAGGACCTCACTTTGCAATTGGTGACACTTGTTTTGCATGGAGCGAAGATACTCCTGTATATAATTCAGATGGAAAAGAAATAATTGCTAGAGATAACGAAAAATCAATACTTAGAAATACAAATATGGATGAAGCATATACTGGTAAGCATACCGATATAACAATACCATATAGTGGACTTAAGTCAATTGATGTAATTACCAAAGATAATGAACGTATTGGATTGATAAAAGATGGTAGATTTGTTCTTGAAGGAACAGAAGAATTAAATAAAGCCCTTGATGAAGCTTAAAATTATGATATAATAGTCTTTATATATTATTTTGCAAAATAGATAAAACAAGGTGATAAGCAGATGAAAAAATCAAACAAAGCAAAATTCAAGGAGTTAACAAGGAAAGAAAAAGTTGAATATATCTGGGAATATTACAAGCTGCATTTTTTTGCTGGCATACTAGTTCTGATTATTGTTGGAAGCTTTCTGAATATATGGGTTTTCAATCCACCACCAAAATCAGCAGTAAGTGTCAATTTTGTAGGCAGCAGTATTTTTGCAGATAACACAGAGCCATTAGAAAAAGAATTGAACCCAATAATAGTAACTGAGGAAATGGGTAATAAAAAGGTGTTCTTCAATACCTATATTTTTGGAATAGAAGACCCTCAGATGCAAATGGCAACACAAACAAAATTTGTAGCTAATATTTCAGCCAGAGAACTTGATGTATTAATTCTGGACAAAGAGCAGTTTGATTCCTTAGTGCTTCAAGGATCCATGCTTCCTCTAGACCAAGTATTTTCAGAAGATGAATTGAATAATCTTAATGATAGACTTCTAAAAAGTAAAAGCGAAGAGGATACCAATGAGCAGATTTATGGAATTGATGTAACTGATAATGAAAAAATCAAAACGGTTATGGTTGGAGATTCTGAAAAAGTAATTGGTGTTGTTAGTAATACTCTCAAAATTGAAGAAAGCAAAAAAGTTATAAAATGGTTTTTAGATATGGAATAATAAATGCAAGAGACAAGAGTGTATACTTTTGTCTTTTTCTTTTACTATTTTATGATAGTTGCTTATATAAATAATGGTTAAAAAAGTGAATGTTTTTATTAAAATATCAAAAAATGTTCGGAAATCTATTGACTTATTCTAATTTTATTTGTAAAATGATTTTACAGCCTATTAAAACGCAAATATGATTAAGGAGTTGTTCGTAATGAATAATCTTTCTAAAAAGATTGGGATTATTGGTGGAGGACAATTGGGAAAGATGATGATTTTAGATGCTAAACGGTTGGGATTCTATGTTATAACATTAGATCCTTCAGAGTCTTGCCCATCACATAGTATATCTGATGAACATATATTGGCTTCTTTCGATGATGAGAAGGCAATACGAACAATGGCGGAAAAAGTTGACGTAATTACATATGAATTCGAACATATCAATGTAGATATTTTAAAGAAATTAGAAGATGAAGGGTATATAATTTACCCTACTGCAAAGAGCTTGGAAATAATTCAAAACAAATATGATCAAAAATACACACTTCTTAAAAATGATGTAGCAGTTCCAGATTTTATGTTAGTCCAGTCCACAGAAGATTTAATAAACGCAGGTCAAGAATTTGGTTATCCGATGATGTTAAAAACTTGTACAGGTGGTTACGATGGTAAAGGTAACTATGTTGTAGAAAACGAAAAATTAATAGAAGAATCCTACAGACAATTAGGTAACGGAACAATTCCTTTGATGGTGGAAAAATTTGTTGACCTGAAAAAAGAAATATCTGTCCTTGCTTGTAGAGGAATAAATGGAGAAATAACAGTATATCCAGTAGGAGAAAATATTCATGTAGACAGTATATTAGATGAAACAAGAGTTCCAGCAGATATTTCTAGGAAATGTACAGAAGAAGCGATGAAATTAGCCCATAGAGTAATGGAGATTTTTGCAGGCGTAGGTATGTTCTGCGTTGAAATGTTTGTTACTAAGAATGATAATATATTAATTAACGAAGTAGCACCAAGACCACATAATTCTGGGCATTATACTATTGAAGGATGTTTGACATCCCAATTCGAGCAGCATATAAGAGCTATTACAGGTTTACCACTTGGAGATGTAAGTCTTAGATGTCCAACAGTAATGAGAAATCTTCTAGGTGAAGATGGTGAGTCAGGAATAGCATATTATGAAGGTTTAGATAAAGTCTATAATGATGGAATCGCAAAAGTTCATATCTATGGCAAAGAAGAAGTAAGACCTAAAAGAAAAATGGGTCATATTACAGTGTGTGCTGACACAATTGATGAGGCAGTAGAAAAAGCTGAAAAAGCTAAGAGAGGACTAAGAGTTATTAGTCAAAAAGGATAATGAGGAGGTTATTATTATGAAACCTATGGTTGGAATTATTATGGGTAGTGACTCGGATCTACCTGTTATGCAAGAAGCGGCTAAGATACTAGATGAATTTCAGATATCTTATGAGTTAACTGTTGTATCAGCTCATAGAACTCCAGAAAGATTATTTGATTATGCAAAAAGTGCCAAAGAAAAAGGATTAAAAGTCATTATTGCAGGAGCTGGAGGAGCGGCGCATTTACCAGGTATGGTTGCATCACTTACTACACTTCCAGTTATTGGAGTACCTGTTAAGACAAGAACATTGAATGGTATTGATTCATTATATTCTATTGTTCAGATGCCACCGGGAATACCTGTAGCTACAGTAGCTATCAATGGAGCTAAAAATGCAGGAATATTAGCTTCATCAATAATAGGAGCATTTGATGAGAATGTAAGTCAGAAAGTTGAAGAATATAAAAATAATCTACGAGAGACAGTTAAAGAAAAAGCTAATAAACTAGAAAAAATAAAGTACGATAAATATTTAGAAAGTATGAATTAATTATAATAGGAGGATGATTAGATGAAAAAAACAGAATTATTATATGAAGGTAAAGCGAAAAAGGTATTTAAAACTGATGATGAGAACATGTTAATAGTATCTTATAAAGATGATGCTACAGCATTTAATGGTGTTAAAAAAGGTTCAATACAAGATAAAGGAAGCATCAACAACAGAGTTTCTAATTACTTGATGGGAATACTAGAGAAAAAAGGTATACCTACTCATATTGTAGAAGAGATAAATGACCGTGAAACAGTAGTTAAAAAAGTAGAGATTGTACCTCTAGAGGTTATTGTTAGAAATATAGCAGCTGGAAGCTTAAGCAAGAGATTAGGACTTGAAGAAGGCACTAAGCTTGACAAAACAGTTCTTGAATATTGCTACAAGAATGACGAACTTGGTGATCCTATGGTTAATGATTTTCATATCTATGCTCTTTCATTAGCTACTAAAGAAGAACTTGATAAGATTTCTGAGATGTCATTTAAAATTAACGAAATACTTTCAGAATATTTTGATTCCATTAATATAGAGCTTATTGATTTTAAACTTGAGTTTGGCAGAACTTCTGATGGAACAGTTATCTTAGCTGATGAAATTTCTCCAGATACATGCCGCTACTGGGACAAGAATACAGGAGAAAAACTTGATAAAGACCGTTTTAGAAGAGACCTTGGTAATGTAGAGGGTGCTTATCAAGAAATATTAAAAAGAACTTTAGGGAATTCTTAAATTATTAGTGTTTTACCGTAGATAATATATATATAAAACACCTCATGTTAAATATTTAAAGAAAAAACTAAGTTCGTTCCAATAAATATTACTAAACCTTAACAACTCCTGACGTCAAACAGTTAAGGTTCTTAACGTAATATTTATTTCCACTCACTAAGATTTTCTAATAAATATTTAAAAATCGGTTTATATATATATATATTATCTACTAGGCTAGTGAAGTTAGTAAGTTATTTAGTTTTTAAGTAATTCAAATCTTAACGAATATTAGAAGGGAGATATCATGTTTGATGATAAATTAAAAGAAGAATGTGGTGTGTTTGGAGTTTATAATAATAATGAATTTGATACATCAAGACTTACTTATTATGGACTTTTTGCACTTCAACATAGAGGTCAGGAAAGTGCTGGTATAGCGGTTAATAATAAAGGTACTATTTTGTATAGAAAAGAAATGGGAATGGTATCAGAGATATTCGATGATGTAGTTCTTGACTATCTGAAAGGGCATTCGGCTATAGGTCATGTGAGATATTCAACAACTGGTGAGAGTTATGCAGAGAATGCACAACCTTTAGTTATAAAATACACAAAGGGGCATATGGCTATTGCTCACAATGGGAATATAACAAATGCTGGTAAGATAAAAAAAGAGTTGGAAGAACAAGGTACCATATTTCAAACAACATCAGATACTGAGGTAATAGCGGCGTTATTATCACGAATTCGAATCAAGTATAGTGCTATTGAAGATGCATTAAGAGAAGTAATGACTATTATTAAGGGAGCTTATTCATTGCTTATAATGACTCCTAATAAACTTATTGCTGTAAGAGACCCATTGGGAATGAGACCACTTGTTATTGGAAAGAAAGAAGATTCATATGTGTTCTCATCTGAATCCTGTGCTTTTGATTCTCTTGGTATAAAATTCATTAGGGACGTAGAGCCAGGAGAGATGATTGTAGTTAATAATGAAGGAATAAAATCAATTCAAACAGAAGTTCCTAAGAAATCAGCTTCTTGTATATTTGAATATATATATTTTGCAAGACCAGATAGTATTATGGATGGAATTGAAGTGTATAGTGCCAGATACCAAGCGGGTATTGTATTAGCTAAGGAACATCCTGTAGATGCAGATGTGGTAGTTGGTGTACCGGACTCTGGACTTGCTGCTGCTCATGGTTTTGCTCATGCTTCAGGAATTAAATATGTTGGTGGATTCATGAAAAATAGATACGTAGGAAGAACATTCATTCAGCCAAGCCAAGAGATGAGAGAATTAGGGGTACACATGAAATTAAATCCTATAAGAAGTCATATTGAAGGTAAAAGAGTTGTTATGATAGATGATTCTCTTGTTAGAGGAACAACAAGCAAGAAGATTGTTAATCTATTAAAAGCGGCAGGAGCGAAGGAAGTCCACGTTCGTATTAGTTCACCTCCAGTTAAGCATTCTTGTTATTTTGGGATTGATACTCCTGAGAGGGAGAATCTAATAGCTGGTAATATGTCAATAGATGGAATAAAAGATTTGATTGGAGCAGATAGTTTAGGATATATAAGCAATGAAGGTTTGCTTAGTACATGTAAAGATGGAAAAAGAGATTATTGTATGGCATGCTTTAATGGTAAATATCCAATGGATGTTGATAATGAGGAGGAAAAATAATGGCAGTGGATTATAAAGCTTCTGGAGTAGACGTTGAAGCAGGATATAAAGCAGTGGAATTAATGAAAAAACATGTTAAAACCACTTTTACAGAAGGTGTTGTAACAGACCTTGGGGGATTCGGAGGTTTATTTTCATTAGCTAAACATAGAATGGAAGAACCGGTTCTAGTATCAGGTACAGATGGTGTAGGAACTAAATTGAAAGTTGCATTTTTAACTGATAAGCATAACACTGTAGGAATAGATTTAGTAGCTATGTGTGTTAACGACATTATATGCTCTGGTGCTGAACCACTTTTCTTCTTGGATTATATAGCTTGTGGCAAGAATATACCAGAAAAGATAGCTGATATCGTAAGTGGTGTGGCTGAAGGCTGTAGACAATCTGGAGCGGCTCTTATTGGTGGAGAAACTGCTGAGATGCCAGGATTTTATCCTGAAAATGAATATGATATGGCTGGGTTTGCTGTAGGTATCGTTGATAAGAGTAAGGTTATTGATGGTTCTAAGACCCAAGAAGGAGATGTACTTCTAGGTTTACCATCATCTGGAATACATAGTAACGGTTATTCTCTTGTCAGAAAACTTTTTGAACCTACTAAGGAAAAGCTAGAAGAATATGTAGAAGAATTAGGTTGTACTCTAGGAGAAGAGTTGATTAAGCCTACTAAGATATATGTAAAGCAAATTAGTGAATTAAAAGATAAAGTAACAATAAAATCAATCAGTCATATTACTGGTGGTGGCTTTATCGAAAATATTCCTAGAGCATTAAAAGATGGGTTTAGTGCTAAGATAAATAAAGGTACTTGGCCTGTTCATAACATATTTAACTTGATGCAGAAGTTAGGTGAAATGGAAGAAAGAAGTATCTATAATACTTTTAACATGGGTATTGGTATGGTTCTTATACTTAATAAAGATGAAGCAGAAAAAGCAATAGATATTTTGGGATCTATAGGTGAAAAGGGTTATGTAATCGGTTCGGTTGAAAAAGGTGACGAAGGGGTAATTATATGCTAAGAATAGGAGTTCTTGTTTCTGGCGGGGGAACTAATTTACAGGCTATAATTGATAGAATTAGGGATGGTAGTATACCTGATACAGAAATCGTTTCTGTAGTAAGTAACAAAGAAAATGCATATGCTTTGGAAAGAATAAAAAAATATAATATCCAAGGTAAATGCATTAAACCAAGAGACTATGGGTCAAGACAAGAATTTTGTATTGCCCTTAGAGATTATTTTTTATCTCTAGATATTGATTTAATAGTTCTTGCAGGTTACCTAGTAGTCTTGTCAGAGGAACTTGTAAAAGCATTCCCTAATAAAATTATGAATATTCATCCTTCATTAATACCATCATTCTGTGGTGATGGGTACTATGGACTTAAAGTGCATCAGGGGGTAATTGATCGTGGAATTAAGGTAACAGGTGCTACAGTTCATTTTGTTGATGAAGGTACTGATACAGGTCCTATCATATTACAAAAAGCTGTTGATGTTAGAGCGGATGATACACCAGAAATTCTACAGCGAAGAGTAATGGAAGAAGCTGAATGGGTGATATATCCAGAAGCTATAAAATTATATGCACAAGGTAAGATTAATGTACAAGGTAATAAGGTAATTATAGGTAAATAATATATAAGAAGGGATGGAATAGATGAATATACTAGTAATTGGTAGCGGCGGGAGAGAACATGCTATAATATGGAAATTATCTCAGAGTAAAAGAGTGGATAAAATCTATTGTGCACCTGGTAATGCAGGAATATCAGAATTAGCCCAGTGTGTAGATATTTCAGCAACAGATATCAAAGGGCTATTAGATTTTGCATTGAGCAATCCAGTAGATTTAACAGTAGTAGGTATGGATGACCCTCTTATGTTAGGAGTTGTAGATGTATTTGAAAACAAAGGACTTAAGATATTTGGTCCAAAACAAAATGCCGCTATTATAGAAGGAAGCAAAATATTTTCAAAAGACCTTATGAAAAAATATAATATTCCTACAGCAGAATATGTTGTTATAGATAATGTGGATGATGCAAATGATTACATCAAAAAATGTAATTATCCAATAGTCATAAAAGCAGATGGACTTGCTCTTGGAAAAGGCGTTTTAATATGTTCTACATATGAAGAGGCACAAGAAGCAGTGGATACAATCATGATTGATAAGAAATTCGGTGATGCTGGAGATAAGATTGTCATAGAAGAATTCTTGACTGGTCCAGAAGTATCTGTTTTATCTTTTTGTGATGGAGAAAATATTATACCAATGGTTAGTGCTCAGGACCATAAAAGAGCTTTGGATGGAGATGAAGGCTTGAATACTGGGGGGATGGGAACTTTTTCACCAAGTAAATATTATACAGATGAGATACATAAAGAATGTGTAAAAACAATATATGAACCTTCATTGAAGGCGATGAAAAGTGAAGGAAGACCTTTCACAGGGATAATGTTTTTTGGGTTGATGCTTACAGAGAAAGGACCTAAGTTACTAGAATATAATGCTAGATTTGGTGATCCTGAAGCACAAGTTGTATTACCTAGGCTTCAAACAGATTTACTGGATATCTTTGAATATGCTATTGATGGAAAATTGAATGAGATAGATGTAAAATGGGATGACAAAGCGGCTGTTTGTGTAATTTTAGCTTCTGGGGGATATCCTGTAAAATATGAAAAAGGATACGAGATAAAAGGTCTACAAGCACAGAAAAATAAAGATGATGTAATTGTTTTTCATGCGGGAACAAAAAAAGTTGATGATAAAATAATTACCAATGGTGGTAGAGTACTTGGATTGACAGCTATTGGTAAAGATATAGATGAAGCTAGAGATATTGCTTATAAAACAGTAGAAGAAGTTGATTTTACTAATAAGCATTTTAGAAAAGATATAGGGATAAAATAGTTAATTTAGTTATATTGCGGGTAAGTCAGAAAAAATGTATTTGGTTGTGTTAATTGATTACATATGATATAATTTTAATTAACATATTATGTGGTATTGAAAACCACATAGACATTAGGAGGGAATCGCTTATGAAAAAAATAGCAATATTAACTGATTCTGCTTGTGATTTACCTGATAGTATCATTGAGAAATACAATATAAAATTACTTCCGTTAAGAATTATTTATCATGACCGTGAATATAGGGATCGTATTGAGATTAAACCTCAGGAAGTATATGACAATATTGAGAGAGAGGTACCGAAAACATCGTTACCTGTACCAGAAGATATTTTATCTGCTTTTGATAGCTTGGCGGATGAAGGGTATACTGATGCTGTTGTCATAACGATTTCTTCTAATCTTAGTGGAACATTTAATCTAATTAAGCTGCTTGCTAAGGATTATGAACGACTCAAAATTAGAGTATATGATTCTAAGACATTAGGTATATTTTTAGGATTTGTAGTGAAAGAGGCAGCTGCTATTGCACATACTCAAAAAAATATGGAAGATGTCATTAATAGAGCAAAAGAGATTCGAAGTAAATTGAAAGGCTGCTATGTGTTGAAAACACTGACTTACTTGAGAAAAGGCGGTAGAATCGGTAAAGTTGAAGGTACAGTTGGAGAGTTTTTTAATATAAAGCCTATTATTGGAATTAATGATGAAGGTGTTTATTTTACTATTGCAAAAGTACGAGGCAGAAGAAAATCTATAAGTAAAATAAAATCTATGATTATGGAAGAATTCAAGGATAAAAAATATAATATAGCAATCATTCATGGTGGTGCAGAAGAAGAAGCCAAGCAATTATATAATAGTATTAAAAACATTGGTAATATAGTTGAAGGCCATATTTCACAGATTAGTCCAGCGTTAGGGGTTCACACAGGGCCAGGATTAATTGGTTATGCAGCATATGAAGTATAATTTTTGATAAAAAACTTGGTGTATGCCAAGTTTTTTTTAATCCTTCTATTAATTATGATATAATGTATAATGTTAAAGATAAATAGGTAGCTTCTTTGTTTTAAGAAAGGATTGAAAAAAGTGGCACAGATTGTAAACAAATCAAATCATCTGAGAAAAGAAATATTATTAGAATATCTCAAAATGATTATTTGTAGTATAGCTGCAATACTTTGTGTAGTATTAGCTTTTTATACATATGGATTTTCATTAATAGCAACACTTATATTATGTATTTATATTAAAAAGATGAAGACAAATATTGATATAATAAAATCTGGACTCAAGGGAGAAAAAGAAGTATTAAATTTATTATCTGATTTACCAAAAAGATATAAAGTGATTTCAGATATATTAATACAAGGTAAGAACACATCTAGTCAACTTGATTATGTAATTGTAGGTTCTAATGGAATATTCATTGTAGAGGCTAAGAATATTAAAGGGACTATAAGTGGTAATGGAAATTCCAAATATCTTACTCAGGTTAAGATCGGAAAAGGTGGTAAAGAATACAGGAGAGAATTATACAATCCTACTTTGCAGGTAAAAGGACATGTATTAGGACTAACCAAACTTCTTAAAAGAAATAATATGCAATATGATGTTCATGGATTAGTTTATTTCTCCAATGAGGAATCTAGAATACAATTCAAGTCCAATAATATAGTAGTATTATCTAAGAATAAGGATGACTTGCTTAAGTACATTAAAACTTATAAGAATAATGGAGTCAAAATAGCTCCAAATGAGCAAATAAAAATAACTAAACTGCTTAAGAGTCAAGTTATGTAATATAGAGTAGTTTAATTTAGGGGCTGGGTTTAACTGACAGCCCCTAATATTATAAAAGCATATTTTAGAATATGAATAGTTATGCCTATTTAGGTTCAGTATCGAACTCCATATTACTCCAATCAATGCTTGTTTTCCAAGTGGAATTATCTTCATCAATCCAAGTATTCATATTATTATTATAAGCTGTATGACCATTGATGTTGATATCTAAATTCTCAACATACCAGTCACCACCTATACTACCATATCTCTCTACTTTTCTAAGATAAATATTAGTTACATCCTTAGGATGGATATCAGTACCATTATAAAGATAATATTCATCATTATCATCAGCTTCAAAATCATTATAACCTTCTTTAGCTAATAACCATTCTTTTGTTTCTCCATCTTTGGTTTGTATACCAAAGTATACATCATCATCAGTACCTGCCCATTCATTATGAAGGAAACCTCTTTTTTCTGTGCCTGTATGTACTGTAACAGTTAAAGAGCTGATAGGGTTATTGTCAATACCTATATCAAGATTCCAACGATCACTAAATCCGCTAAAGTCGCCTTGTTCTGCTTTAGTTAATAATTCAACAGCATGGTTAAGGGCACTTGAGAAAGAATTATCCAATCTTTCCTTTCTATTGTTTTCTGAAAGAAAATCCATAGCTTCATCATATTCTTTATAAGTGTATCCTACACCTGTTTTAAGACCTGTAAGAAGTGTATAACACCAAGTCTTTTCTTCAGTGATTGTAGGTGATGAACCATAAATGTTTTGTGCAGTTGCATTAAAAGAAGCAAAAGGAATGTCTGATACATCACTGAAACAATCAGATATGCCATCAGAATAATCAGATATATCAAAGCCACCTTTATTAACCCACAAGTATGATTCAGCCGCTGATTCTAGATTAATATGTAATTCACGTCCAGCTGGATTATTTAAATAGATTCCAGCTTCAGGATCCACAAATATTCCATGGCATGCATAATCTCCAGTTACGTGAGTAATCCATCCTGCTACGTATGATAATCTTTTCTTATCATTAGACTCTATAGCATCTTTTAGTTGTTCCTTAGCAAAACTTCCAACTTTAAAATAATGAAAACGGTCTGACCAAGGTGAATATCCAAGAGCTTGTCTTGGTTGAATTAATGGAAGGTCTGGACCATTTGCACCCCAAGTTGCTATTAGTGGATATTCTTCCAAAGCACTTCTGATTAAACTGTTTTCAGGTAAGTTTTTTGTAGTCTCTTTCATTAGGATGTAATGTGAAGCTGGTTGATAAGCCAACACATTTTTGGGGAAAAGCATAAGCAATAATACTAATGCTAAACAATTAGTGAAAAATTTAATTATTTTCATAATAATCCTCCTTTAATAATTAAATGCAGAATATAGTATACAATAATTGTTGTGAAAAAAATGTTGAAATAAGGATAGTAATATATAGAAATATTCTACACAAACTTATAGAAATTTACAAAATTCTATCAGTATAGATATTAAAACATATAATTCTAAGAAATATTCACGATTCAAAAAAATATTATTTTGTAGAATTTATATATTTAAATCAATATAAGACATACTGATGTCATATTATCTTTGTTATACTCGAGATGTTCTAATAAAAAATATTAATATGAGGTGAAGGAAATGAAATATGAATTAGTTAATTTAGAAAAGAAAATTGTTGTTGGAAAGTCAATAAAAACCACAAATGAGAATGGAAAGTCTATGAAAGATATTGGAGCCATGTGGCAACAATTTATTGGTGAAGGAATTTATGAGTCTATTAAGAATAAAGTTGATGGTAAAGGTATAGGTTTATATACAGAATATGAAGGAGATTGTACAGCACCTTATACATTCATGTGTTGTTGTGAAGTGAAAACAACTGAAGATATTGGTAATCTAGAAGTTAAAACAATTAGTGAAGGAAAGTACGCTAAATTTACTGTTACAGGAGATATGGTTCAAGCTGTAGGTGAAGCATGGTGTGAAATATGGGGCATGGATTTAGATAGAAAATATGATTCTGATTTTGAATTATATCATAATGATTCAGAAGATATGAGTAATCAGACTATAGATATATTTATATCATTGAATTAATAATTATTATGAATAAATACTTTATCAATAATTAAAACTATAATCATTACTAATAATTCGTAGATAATAAAAAGGATGTGATTGTAGTGAAAGATATCAATAATACAACTAAGAAGGAAAAAGATAGGAAACATATATATAGTGATGATTCATATATGGGAGGACTAACTTCTGCTCAGGTAGGTTCAATGGCTGGAGCAGGTAAACTTGGTGGAGAAATGGTAAAAAGGATGATTGCTAGTGTTGAAAAAGAGATGGTAGATAATTCACCTGAACAAGGAAAGTTAAAATAAATATCACCTTGACAAAATTGCAAAACTAGAGTACATTATGTGTGATATAAATATTAGCTAGGGGAGCCAGTTGGCTGAGAAAGTACAAATTTTAATTACTGACCCTTATAACCTGATACGGATAATGCCGTCGAAGGGAAGCAGCAAATTTCTTTAATAATTTGCTTTCAGTCAATGATCTTCCTAACTATGAGGAGGATTTTATTATGTTTCAAGAATTTCAAAATGCAATCTCAAGTGGAGAACTGCAAAATATTATTACTTCAACTTTAGGACAAATTATAATTGTAGTAGTTGCATTACTATTATTGACTATCGTTGTAGCAGTGGGTAGTAAATCAAAAACCATGAAAACAAAAGAATTAGTCTATTCAGCTATTGCAATAGCTATTGCAATCGTATTGTCACAGATAAAAATATTTAGACTTCCACAAGGTGGTTCAATAACACCATTCAGTATGTTGTTCATAGTACTGATTGGATATTGGTTTGGTACAACTCAAGGTGTAATCTGTGGTATTACATATGGATTATTACAGTTAATAATTGACCCATGGGTAGTTCATCCTGCTCAATTATTATTGGATTATCCAATAGCTTTTGGAGCGCTTGGCTTATCAGGATTATTTAGAAAATCACAAAACGGTTTGATGAAAGGTTTGTTTATAGGAGCATTCGGCAGGTTTATTTGTCACTTCTTGACAGGAGTAATATTCTTTGCAAGTTATGCAGCAGAAGTTAATATGGATCCAACATTATATTCAATGGCATACAACATTTCTTATATAGCTGTTGAAGTATTTTTAACAGTAATACTACTATTCTTACCACCAGTCGACGACGCAATAAAACAATTAAAAAGATCTGCAATTTCATAGTACAAGTTTAGGATAATAATATCATAATAACATACACTAAGTAGAGATAGGAAACTATCTCTATTTTTTATCTTATAGGAAAGTTTTAAATAAAATATGAAATAGAGGTATATTACAACATTAAAAGAAAGGAATTAATTATGAAACAGATAAATTCTAAGGATAATGAAAACAAAATTAATGAATTAGGTAGTGTAAGCGAAAATTTTGGCAGTACTAATTTTAATGACCTTGATGGGGTACCTGAAGGAATTATTGAAAAGAAACCAGAACATCAAAATGTCAGCAAAGATCATCCTTATATGGGGAACTTAACCTCTCATGAGATTGGTATGATGGCTAAATCGGGAGCGCTAGACAATGAAATGTTCAAGAGAATGACTTCTAATATCCAACAGGACACAGAAGATGGGCCAACATTGCCTTAATAAGAGGGGTTGTTATGAAACAGCCCCTATAATTTATTTACTGATATGTTAACAATGTATGAATTTATTAATTTAAATATAGTAATATAATGATATTAATGATAATATATATCAAAAGAAGTATAATAAGCAGTTTTGAAATTTGGAGGAAGGCATATGGGAAATGAATTAACTTTTTGGGTAGCGATATTTAATGGATTTCTATCTTTTTTTACTCCTTGTGTATTACCATTATTACCATTGTATTTTAGTTACCTTGCTGGAACAACAATTACAGACCTAGAGAAAAATAAGAATATCAGAAGAATAATGATAATAAATTCTATAGCATTCGTATTAGGTCTTTCCATACTTAATATAACTCTTGGATTTGGAGCCAAAGTTATTAATAATACTCTTATAACATATCAAGAGTATATCAGAAAAGCAGGAGGATTATTAATCATCATATTTGGACTTTATTTCATAGGAGTATTCAAAATAAAGCTGTTCAACAAAGAGAAGAAATATCAGTATAAGAATTATAGTCCTAATTTTATTAAGTCACTATTACTTGGAATCACATTCAGTTTTGGCTGGACACCATGTAATGGACCCATAATAGGAACGATCCTCTTTTTAGCCAGTTTTGAAAAAAATTATCTAAAGGCAGGAGGAATGATGCTAGTATATTCCATTGGATTTGCCATTCCATTTTTGATATCAGCTCTACTATTAGGTAAATTCATCAATAACTACAAAAAGATATATAAGTATTTTGATAAGATAAAATTGGTTGCTGGAGTACTAATGATTATAATGGGAATAATGTTATACACTAATACCTTATCACTATTAGTTGTAAAATAAAATGTATAACTGATGTAATAAAGTAAAGAATTATAATGAAATAAAAAGTAGAAAATTATAATAAAATGAGGTGATTAAAATGAAATTCAATAAAAAGATTAATACTATACTTATCTTAGTGACAATACTTATGCTAATAACTGGTTGTAAGGCAGAAAAAGATAATATTGATGACAATAATACTAATAATATAGAATCAGAACTGGATAAAGAACATGGCTCAGATAATAATGTAGTAGACGATAATGATAAAGATGGAGAAATGCCAGTTGGAGATAAAGAAACAGGTGAAGATAATAACATAGATGAAGATGCTGATTCAAAGGATGAACAAGATACTCAGGAAGATGATAAAGACATGGTTGAGGAGCAGGTACCAGAGGGTGATAAAGAAACTGGAGATGATAATGAAGATAAGGAAACAATTGCAGCACCTGACTTTACATTAAGTGATGGAAAAGGTAACAACTATACACTATCAGACTATAAAGGCAAATTAGTGTTTGTCAACTTCTTTACTACTTGGTGTGGCTACTGTAAAGATGAAATGCCTGATTTTCAAAAGATACATGAAAAATACAAAGATGATGATGTAGCTATAATAGCAGTTGATGTGCAACATGATGCAAGTGAAAAGCCAATTGATGAAGTAATTGAGTGGGCTGATGATTTAGGTATAACATTTCCTGTAGTATTTGATGAAGACGGGACTGCTACCGATAATTATTTTATCAATGGATATCCAACTACCTATGTCATTAGTAAAGAAGGAGATGTAATTGGGTACGTAAACGCTGTGGATGAGCAAGATATGGAAAAATTGATAAGTATGTATAGATAAATATAAATAGAAATTGATATAAAAAATATGTCCTATTTTTCAATCATTATGATATAATATTATATGTATTTGGTACTGGTAAATTATGTATTTTATCAGTGGATATGCTTATAATCGAATTTTATTTTGATAAAGAGGGAATTAAAATGTTATGTGAAAGATGTCATAAAGAGCCTGCAACTGTATACTTGAATAAAATAATCAACGGAAAAAAACAAGAAATACATTTGTGCAGTAAATGTGCAATGGAGGTAAAAGAACTATATCCTCAGAATGATATATCTTTTGAGAGCTTTCTTAGTAGTCTTTTGGATATCAATAAAAACATTAATGTCAAAAGCTATAACAAAGAAGATGTCATCAGATGTGAAAAATGTGGTATGACATATAACGAATTCAAGAAAAAAGGCAAATTTGGATGTAGTCATTGCTATAAATCCTTTTCCAGTTTGCTTAGCCCTGTTATAAAAAGAGTTCATGGAAGTAATATACATGTAGGTAAAATACCCAAAAGAACAGGTGGAAAAATAAAATTAAGGAAACAAATACAATCTTTGGAAAATAAGTTGAGGGAAGCTGTTGTAAAAGAAGAATATGAAGATGCCGCTAAGTTTCGAGATGCCATAAGAGCATTGAAGAAGGAGGGTGGCATATGTTGAAATGGTTTGAAAAAAGCTCTGGAAGTGATGATGTAGTAATATCCAGCAGAGTAAGGTTAGCCAGGAATATTGAAGAGTATAATTTTCCTAGTAGATTATCAAAAGAAGACGCAGGAAGAATTATTGATGATGTAAAAGAAGCCGTATTAAATGCTCATGAAGATAATAGCTATTTCCATTCTGTAGATATGAACAACTTATCTTCTCTAGAAAAGGTAGCTATGGTTGAACGTCATGTGGTAAGTCCTAATTTTGTACAGACATTGGTACCTACTGGGCTTATATTATCAGAAGATGAAAGTATAAGCATCATGATCAATGAAGAAGACCATCTTCGTATTCAATCTATAACCAATGGTCTTAACTTAGACGAAGCATTACAGAATGCATATAGAATCGATGACTTATTAGAAGAAAAGATAAATTATGCATACGATGAAAATATAGGCTATCTGACATCTTGTCCTACTAATGTTGGAACGGGACTAAGAGCATCATATATGATACATGTACCAGCCCTTGAAACCACTGGTAAGCTGCAGTTCATTTTAGATGCCATAGGGAAATTTGGTATAACTGTAAGAGGCATATATGGTGAGGGTTCCAAAGCAAGAGGAAGTGTATTTCAGATATCTAACCAGATTACATTAGGTCACTCTGAACAAGAAATCATTGATAACCTAACTAGTTTGACAAAACAGATTGTAGAACAAGAACGAGCCCTTAGAAATAAATTATTAAGTGAAAAAAGATTGCAATTTGAAGATGCTGTATATCGTTCATATGGTATTCTAGCACATGCAAGAATAATTACATCCAAGGAAGCTATGACCTTATTATCGGATATAAAACTTGGATATGAACTGGGAATATTGAAGTCTGATATTAAAAATCCTATAAATATTTATGGACTCATGACTTGTATCCAACCAGCCAATCTTCAAAAAAAGATAAATAAAGAATTAAAAATAGATGAGAGAGACATTGAAAGAGCAACTTATATAAGAAATAATTTGCCAAAGATAATATAAATTATTATAAGAAAGGATTTGAGTTAACTTATGATGGGTAGATTTACTGGACGTGCTCAAGAAGCTATAAGTTTGTCTAGACAAATAGCCAAAGAATTAGGTCATGGTTATGTTGGAACAGAGCACATCCTCTTGGGTCTAATAAAAGAAGGTAAGGGAGTTGCCGGCAAGATACTAAACAGTCAAGGTATAACAGAAGACGTTATATTAGAAAAAATAAGAAAAATTGGGATTATAGGTAATGTTTCAACTGCCGATGTAGAGGACTTTACACCTAGAGCCAAAAGAGTTCTTGAATCAAGTCTTAGAGAAGCAGTTAACATGAAGACCACTATGATAGGAACTGAACATATTTTATTAGCATTATTAAAAGAAACAGATTGTATTGCAGCAAAGCTTATCAGTAGTTCAGGCGTGACAGTACAGAAATTATATCAGCTAATTTTAAAAAATCTTGGAGAATCACCAGCAGGTAAAGACGTTAATTCCTCACAGTCTAATAAAAAGTCTACTACACCAGTATTAGACCAATTTAGCAGAGACCTGACTAATATGTCCAAAGAAGGTGAATTCGATCCAATAATCGGACGAGATAGAGAAATTGAGAGAGTTATACAGATATTAAGCAGAAGAACCAAAAACAACCCATGTCTAATAGGGGAGCCTGGTGTCGGTAAAACTGCTATAGCAGAAGGACTGGCACAGAAAATTTCTAATGGTAATATACCAGAGACATTAAAGGATAAGAGAGTTGTTGCTCTTGATTTATCATCAATGGTAGCTGGTTCAAAATATAGAGGAGAATTTGAAGATAGAATCAAAAAAGCTCTAAAAGAGATAAAAGAGGCAGGAAATGTTTTATTATTCATTGATGAGATTCATACAATAGTTGGTGCAGGAGCAGCCGAAGGAGCTATTGATGCATCAAATATATTGAAACCTTCTCTAGCAAGAGGAGAAATACAGCTTATAGGGGCTACTACTCTTGATGAATATAGAAAATATATAGAAAAAGATTCTGCTTTAGAGAGAAGATTCCAACCTGTTAGAGTTGAAGAACCTTCAGAAGATGAATCCATTGATATACTTAGAGGATTAAAAGATATGTATGAGGCTCATCATAAAGTTCATATAAAAGATGAAGCTGTAATAGCTGCGGTTAAATTATCTAATCGTTATATTACAGACCGTTACTTACCGGATAAAGCTATAGACTTAATAGATGAAGCTGCTTCAAAAGTGAGACTAAGTACTTTTACAGCACCACCAGATATAAAAGATTTGGAAAGAGAATTAGAAGAACTTGAAAAAGATAAGGAAATAGCAATCAAGACAGAAGAATACGAAAAGGCAGGAGTCATCAAAAGAAAGCAAAATGAAATAAAGGAAAGGCTGAATGCTTCCAAATTAGAATGGGAATCCAAGAATTCCAGGGCTAATCAAATAGTAGATGAAGAAGAAATTGCTGATATAGTCTCAAGTTGGACAGGTATACCAGTCAAGAAGCTCACAGAAGAAGAAGGAGAAAGACTTAAGAATCTTGAGGAATACCTTCATAAAAGAGTTGTGGGACAAGATGAAGCAGTTACAGCTATCTCTAAAGCCATTAGACGTGGAAGAGTAGGGCTCAAAGATCCAAAAAGACCTATAGGATCATTCTTGTTCTTAGGTCCAACAGGTGTAGGTAAAACTGAGCTTACAAAAGCTTTAGCAGAAGCATTATTCGGAGATGAAAGTGCTCTAATAAGAGTTGATATGTCTGAATACATGGAAAAACACAGTGTTTCCAAATTGATTGGATCACCTCCAGGATATGTAGGTTATGATGAAGGTGGTCAAGTAAGCGAAAAAATAAGAAGAAAACCATATTCAGTAATATTATTTGATGAAGTTGAAAAGGCTCATCCAGAAGTATTTAATATATTATTACAAGTTCTAGATGATGGACATATAACAGATTCACAGGGAAGAAAAATTGATTTTAAGAATACCGTTATCATAATGACATCCAACGTTGGTGCAAGAAACATAGTTTCACCTGTAAAATTAGGGTTTATCTCAGAAGTAGATGAAAAGAAAAATTATGAAAACATGCGTAAAAATGTTATGGATGAAGTTAAAAGACTATTTAGACCAGAATTCCTTAATAGAATAGATGAACTAATAGTTTTCCATTCCTTGACAAAAGAAAATATCCGTGAAATAGTAGGTATCATGATTAATCAAGTTGCCGTAAGACTTACCAAAAATGTTGGTATTGAACTTGAAGTAACAGATAGTGCAAAAGACTATTTAGCAAAAGAAGGATTTGATGAAGCTTATGGTGCAAGACCTCTAAGAAGGGCTATTCAGTCAAAAGTGGAAGACAAATTAGCAGAAGAACTATTAGACAACAAAGTCAAATATGGGGATAAAGTCACTGTAGATATAAAGGACGATGAATTAATATTCGAGGTTTAAAATAATTACCATGTTAATTTTGTTAGTGCTATGTTATAATATATGAAATGCAAAATAGATGAATATTATTAGTAATATATGTTAATCTAGGGATAAATAGGGAAAAATTAATTTTTCTCTAGTATTTAAGGTTAAAATAATATATAATGTAGGTATTCAACTTTTTACGACAATATAGGAGGGTAAAGATGGCTGGTATTCAAGAAATAATCAGGGTAGAAGATGATAATACACTTAGTTTTGGAAATCATCTAATGGATGAAAAGAAAAAGGTAATTAATTTCGAAGTTGATGGACATATATATAAAGTGAAAACTTATGATGAAATAACAAGATTAGAAAAAAATGGAAGACTTCTTTTCGAATCAGTGCCAGGAACAACAGTTCATAATTTTTCTGTTAGTGATAAAATAATAGATTTTAAAGTTGAAGGAACAGAAGATGCACAGATTACTTTGGAATTAGAAGCAGACCAAGAATATAGAATTTATATTAACCAAGTACAAGTTGGAAAGATGAAATCCA